>JBAVBF010000313.1:0-8943 GCA_049586115.1 Thermoanaerobaculia bacterium
CGGTTCTTACGCCGGCTACGCCGACGCAGTGTTAATCCGCTTCTCGATGAGCGTCTTTGCAAACTCCTCCGCCCGCGAAATTCGGACGTCGAAGTCGAACTCGTTCGTCTCACCGAAATGCTCTGCGGCAAGGAGCACATGCGGCGCGTCGATCAATCGATAAACGACGCCGAGCTGGTCGAAGGGAACGGTGATTCGAAACCGCTGGTAGACGTATCGATCGTCGACCGTCGCGACTCGCAACGCTTCCGCCGCCGTCTCGCGGTATGCGCGGGAAAGTCCGCCGGTACCGAGCTTCACGCCGCCGTACCAGCGGACGACAATCACCGCGGTGTCGTACAGATCGGCGCCTTCGATGGCGCTGAGGATCGGCTTGCCCGCCGTGCCGGACGGTTCGCCGGCGTCGGCGCTGCGCGCGCGAATGTCGCCGTTCGCGAAGAGCCGGAACGCCCAGCAGAGATGCGTCGCGTCGTAGTGCCGCTTCGTCAGCGCGGCGAGCTCCGCGAAAAACGCTTCCTCGGTCTCGACAGGAAACGCGATGCCTAGAAACGCGGAGCGGTCGATCTTCTGCCGGAACCCGGAAGGGGCAGCGAGGGTGCGGTAGTGGTCAAGCAAGCGCTCATATAATCGCGCGCATGTTCAAGATCGAAGAGCTTTTCGCGCGTGAGATCCTCGATTCGCGGGGCAATCCGACCATCGAAGTGGACTGCCTGCTGGAGTCGGGTGCGCTCGGACGGGCGGCCGTGCCCTCGGGCGCGTCGACCGGCTCGCGCGAGGCTCTCGAACTTCGCGACGGTGACAAGAAGCGCTACCTCGGCAAGGGCGTTCGCAACGCCATCGACAACGTCGACATCATCGCCAAGGAAGTCGAAGGGATGGACGCGCGCGAGCAAGCCATGATCGATCTGCTCATGAAGCAGATCGACGGCACCGACAACAAAGGCAACCTCGGCGCGAATGCGATTCTCGGAGTGTCGCTGGCCGTTGCGCGCGCGGCATCCGAGGCGTCGGGACTGCCGCTGTTTCAATACCTCGGCGGACCGGGCGCGCGCACGCTGCCGGTTCCGATGATGAACGTCATCAACGGCGGCGCGCACGCCGACAACAACCTCGACGTGCAGGAGTTCATGATTATCCCCGCCGGCTTCGAGACGTTCAGCGACGCGCTCCGCGCCGGCGCGGAGATTTTTCATCACCTGAAAAACATCCTGCACGATCGCAAGCTCACCACGGCGGTCGGGGATGAGGGCGGCTTCGCGCCCGACCTGAAATCGAACGCCGAGGCGCTCGATCTGATTTTGTCCGCGGTTGGAAAAGCAGGCTATCGCGCCGGCGAACAAATCTTCCTCGGGCTCGATGTCGCGGCCTCCGAGTTTTTCGCGAAGGGTTCGTACGATTTCGAAGGATCGAAACGCAGTAGCGCTGACATGGTCGCGTACTACCAGGAGCTCCGCGCGAAGTACCCGATCATCTCGATCGAGGACGGCATGTCCGAAGGCGATTGGGACGGCTGGACCGCGCTGACGACGGCGATGGGCGCGAATACGCAGCTCGTCGGCGACGACGTCTTCGTCACCAATCCCGCGATTCTGGCGAAGGGAATCGAGCAAGGCGTCGGCAACGCGATTTTGATCAAGGTCAATCAGATCGGAACGCTGACCGAGACGTTGGACGCGATCGAAATGGCGAAGCGCGCCGGCTATCGCTCGGTGATCTCGCACCGTTCCGGCGAGACGGAGGATTCGACGATCGCCGATCTGGCGGTGGCGACGAACGCGGGACAGATCAAGACCGGATCGCTGTCGCGCAGCGAACGGATCGCGAAGTACAACCAGCTGCTGCGCATCGAAGAGGAGCTTGGGGACGCAGCGGTGTTCGCGGGGACGTCGATCTTTCGCGCGCTCTGACCGTGGGGAAATCGGTCACACCATCGCGAAGCGCCGCAACGATTCATCGATCGCCTGTGCGACCCGAATCGCCAGCTCCACCGCCGCCAGCCCATCCTCGCCGCTCACCAGCGGCCGCGTGCGCGTGCGAACGCACTCGAGGAACGCTTCCAATTCGGCGCGCAACGGCTCCTGTTTCGTAACCGTCACTTCGATCGGCAGCACCGTTTTTCCGGCGAGCCGATAGCCCTTCACTTCCTGCTCTTTCGTGTCGACGGAGATGTAGGCCTCGCGGCTGAAGAAACGGATTTTGCGGACGCGGTCCTGCGAGACGCGGCTGGCGGTGAGGTTGGCGACGGCGCCGTTTTCGAACTCGATGCGGACGTTGGTGATGTCCACCTTCTCCGTCATCACGGCCACACCGACCGCGCGAACGTCGACGACCTTCTGTCCGAGGAACGAGAGGACGAGGTTGAGGTCGTGGATCATCAGGTCGAGCAGGACGTCGATGTCGAGCGAGCGACCCACGAAGACGCCGAGGCGTTCGGCTTCGACGTAGAGAACGTTCTTGAGGAGCGGCGCGACGGCGATGATGGCCGGGTTGTAGCGCTCGACATGGCCGACCTGCACGATGCGGTTGTTCGAATTCGCGATGTCGATGAGGCGCCGCGCGTCGTCAACCGTCGGCGTGATCGGCTTCTCGACCATCACGTCGCAGCCGGCTTCCAGCAATTCGCGGGCGACGTCGAAATGCGTGATGGTCGGTGTGGCGACAACGGCGCAATCGATCTCGCGGGCGAGCGAGGCGACGGAATCGAAGCGCTTCAGCTTCAGAGTGCTCGCGATCTCCGCGGCGATCGCGTCATCCGGCTCGACGAAACCGGCGACGTCCGCTTCCGGCATCTCGGTAAGAATCCGCGCGTGCAACCGGCCGAGGTAGCCGGTACCGACGATGCCGACCCTCACCGGATGATGCCCCGCTTCGACGTGCGCACGAATTCGACCAGGTACCTTGCCTCGGGGAAGTTGCCGAGCTCCTCTTCGATCTTCTGCAGCGCTTCGTCGGCGCGCAGTTTCGAGCGGATCAGGATCTTGTAGGCGAGCTGCAGCGCCTCGACCGTTTCCTTCGAAAATCCTTTGCGCTCCAGGCCGATGGTGTTGATGCCGTACGAGCGGTTGTCGCGGCTGGCCACGGTCTTGGCGTACGGCATCACGTCCTGCGTGATCATCGAGCCGCCGCCGACGAAGGCGTGCTCGCCGACGCGGCAGAACTGATGCACGGCGCTGAACGCGCCGATCGTGGCAAAGTCCGCGATTTCCACGTGGCCGGCCAGCGTGGCGTTGTTCGCGAAAATCGTGGACGAGCCGACATGGCAGTCGTGCGCGACGTGTGAGTAGGCCATGAAGAAGTTCTCGTTGCCGATCGTGGTCTTGCCGCCGCCGCCCGTGGTGCCGCGGTTGATGGTGACGAACTCGCGGAAGACGTTGTCGTTGCCGATGGCCAGCTCGGTGTGCTCGCCTCTGTATTTGAGGTCCTGCGGCGGACCGCCAATCGACGCGTGGCCGTAGAACTGATTGCGCTCGCCGATCGCCGCGGGACCTTCGACGCGCGTGAACGGACCGATGACGCAGCCGCTGCCGATGTTGACGTTCGGACCGATGACGGCGTAGGCGCCGACGACGACGTCGGACGCGAGAAGCGCGTTGGGGCTGACGATTGCTGTCGCGTCGATCTCCGCCATCGTCATCACTCGGGTCTGTCGATCAACACGCTGAACAGCTCGGCCTCAGCGACCAGTTGGCCGTCGACGGTGGCCTTGCCGTGAATCTTGACTGACGTGGCGCGGCGGTGCAGGACGACGCATTCGAGCCGCAACTGATCGCCCGGAACGACCGGACGCCGGAAGCGCGCCTTGTCGACGCCGCCGAAGAGGAAGAGCTTTTTCTCGCGGTCGGGCATTTCGCGGAGGCCGAGGATTGCCGCGCATTGCGCCATCGCCTCGACGATCAGGACGCCGGGCATGACCGGATTGCCGGGAAAGTGTCCCTGAAAAAATTGCTCGTTCGCCGAGACGTTTTTGAGGCCGACAATCCGCTTGCCGTCGGGGTCGATCTCGACCACGCGGTCGACCAGCAGCATCGGATAGCGATGCGGCAGCAGTTTCATGATTTCGGTAATGGTGAGCATTCGGGTTCCTCTGTCATCGTGAGACCGGATTACGCGGCGCCAGACGTTTGTCATCCTGAGACTGGCGAAGCGCGCCGAAGGATCTCAAGATGCGCTGCCTTTGCTGAAGCCCGGTTTCAGAACAGCTCGCGCATCCTGAGATCGTCATTTCTTCTCCGTGTTGCGCCGGGCCATCCGGCGCATCATCGCTTCGCGGCGCGCAAATTCGCGGAACGGTACCGCAGGAATGCCCATCACTTTCTCCCCTTCTGCGACGTCGCCGAGCACCGCGCTCTTCGCGGCCACCTGGACGCGGCTGCCGATGGTGAGGTGGCCGGCGAATCCGGACTGGCCCGCCACGACGACGTAGTCGCCGAGCGTGGTGGAGCCGGCGATCCCGACCTGCGCGACGAGCAGGCAATGCTTTCCGACCTTCACGTTGTGCGCGATCATCACCTGATCGTCGATCTTGGTGCCGTCGCCGATCGACGTCTCGCCGAGCGCGGCGCGATCGATCGTGCAGCCGGCGCCGATCTCGACGTCATCGCCGATGCGCACGATGCCGACCTGCGGGATCTTGTGATGCCGGCCGCCATGCGTGGCGAAACCGTAGCCGTCCGCGCCGATGACGGTGCCGCTGTGAATGATGCAGCGCCTGCCGATGATCGAGCGTTCGTAAATCGAAACCTGCGGAAAAACGATCGTGCCTTCGCCGATGACCGATCCCGCTCCGATCGAAACGTTCGAGTAGATGATGACGCCGTCGCCGAGGACGACGTCGTCCGAGATTGTGGAAAAGGGTCCGACCGAAACGCCGTCGCCGATCTTCGCGGTCGCCGCGATCGATGCGTGCGGCGAGATTCCATCGGGCACGGATCGGAACGCGAAGTACTTCGTCAGGATCTGCGCGAATGCGTAGTACGGATCGGCGACGCGGATGAAGCGGTCGTCATCGCCGCTGGCGTGTTCGGAAACGAGGATCGCCGCCGCCCTCGTGGACGCGAGCTGCGGCGCGTATTTCAGATTGGAAAGGAAGGCGAGTTGCTTCTCGCCCGCATCGGCCAGCGCTGCCACGCCTTCGATCATCCGATCGGCCGGACCGTCATAGCGGCCGGCCGTGTACGCGACGATTTCGGAGATCGGGACCGCAGGCATTCGGGCGCGCATTGTATGCCGCCGCAAACGAAAAAAGCCTCCCGCGCGGGGAGGCTTTTCGAGTGATGGTGGCGTTGCGTTACGGCTTCTTGGCAGCCGCAGGCGCGACCGGAGCGGCGTCGCTGAACTTCTTGATCACGGCGTCCGTGATGTCGATTGCGTCCGACGCATAGACCAGACCCGATTCGAACTTGTTGAAGATTGCCGCGAGACCCATCTCTTTGCCGACCGAGTCGATGACCGGCTTGATCTTGTTCTCGAGGTCGAGCAGCGTCTTGTCGCGTGCCTCGCCGACTTCGCGATCGGCGTCCTGCGCGAAGCGCTGCGCGGCGATCTTCTTGTCGGAGAGTTGCTTGGCCATGTCGGCCAGCTTGTCTTCGCTGAGCGACATCTTCTTGGTGTTGATGTCGTTGTCGAGCTTGGCGATTTCATCGTTCATGGCTTGCGCCTTGGCGATGCGGTCGTCCTGCATCTTCTTCAGGCGCTCATACGCCGCCTTGCCCGGTGCCGAGCTCATGAGAACCTTGTTGACGTCGACGACCGCGACGCGAGCCGGCGCACTCTGCGCGAACATCGGCGCCGCGAGCGCTGCTACCGCGAGCGAAATGAGTACCTTCTTCATGAAAATCTCCTTAATTGATTGGGCCTTTGGACATGGGCGTAATCGCCCGCTGTTTAGTAGGTATTCCCGATCGTGAAGTTGAACGTCTTGAACTTGTCACCCGGCTTCGAAGCAGGGTTGATGGCGTAGATGAAGCGGATCGGGAACTGGAAGACGGGGAGGAAAATGCGAAGCTCCGCGCCCGTCGAATAACGCAGTTTGGAAGGATCAACTTTGTCGTTGTAGCCGTACGCCCAGCCGCCGTCCGCGAAGAAAACCAGCCGCAGCGGATCGTTGATGCGGTAGATGTACTCGGAGTTGAAGAACACCTGTTTGTAGCCGCCGGCAATCTGCTGCACGCCGTCGAACGTCTCGGTCGGCCCGAGCGTTCCGTATTCGAATCCACGTACCGAGTACTCGCCGCCGACGAAGAAGCGTTGCCCTTTGGGCACGCAGAGTTTGCTGCTCTGATCGAAGTTGTCGTACGTCAGCTTGCAGCCTTTGCCGTAGTCGAGCGGACGGAGATAGCCGAGGTCGACGTTGACGCTGAAGGACGACTTGCGCGACAACTTGAAAAACTTCGTTGCCGCAAAGGTCGGCCGGATCGCGTGAATCGTTCCGCCGAGCGGACCGCCGGAGAAGGTCAAGCCGGTGCTGACACGGCCGCCGCGCGTCGTATCGAACGGATTGTCGCGCGAGTCGAATGAGTACGAAGGCCCGATCGACGATGAGGTGTAGGTCAGATCGGAGATGTCCGAGATCGGCACGTTGCCGTTGACGTCCGGCAAGAGGTTCGACTCTTCATGCGTCCTCACGTGCTCGAGGCCGTAGACGAGCGAGAGGCTGTCGAACCGGTGCAGCCGGTAACCGTATGCGATCGACCCGCCTCTGCTGCGCTCCTGGTAGCCGACCGACAGCGGAAAGTCGGTATTGCGGTTGAAGAGCGACACGCCGAAGCTGTTCGGCGTATCCATGAACCAGGGATCGGCGTACGACAGCGAATAGTAATTCTGCCGGTTGCCGCGCTGGAAGCTGAGGCCGAGGTTCTCGCCTTCACCGAGGAAGTTGCGTGTCGAGAACTGTGTCTGCACGAAGAAGCCGGTTCCCTCGGAGTAACCGCCGCCGAACTGCACGTCGTTCTTCCCTTCCTCGGTGCCCTTCACGGTCACATCGACCGACTTCTTCTCCTGGTTCACTTTGAAATCGGGGTTGTCGTTGACCTTGAAGTAACCGAGCTGGCCGAGCTTGTAGATCGACTGCTTGAAGGTCTCCATGTCCATGATCTCCCCCTCTTCGAGGAAGATTTCGCGGCGGAGGACTTTGTCCTTCGTGGTCGTGTTGCCCTGGAACTCCAGCCGGCCGAGGCGGAACTGCTCGCCTTCGAAGACCGCGAAGTGCACGTCGACGATATTGTTTTCGCGCTCGACGTATTCGGGATTGATGTACGAGTAGATGAAACCGCGCATGCGGTAAAGCTCATCGAGCGCGTCGACGCGATCCTGAATCGGCTTGCGGCGGATGACGTCGCCCTTCTTGACCGGGAAGTTGCCGGTGAACGCTTCGGGCTTGAAGACGGTCGTACCGGTGACGGTCACGTCGCCGAGGCGATGGATCGTCCCTTCTTTGATCGGGATGGTGATCCGTACCCGCGGTTTCTTCGCGGTTCCGATCGTCGTGAGCTGCGGTTCGCCGAACGCAACGTTCGTGTAGCCGTAGTCCTGGTAATAATTTTTGATGTGCTCGAGATCCTCGTCGAGCTTCGAGGGGATGTAGAGGTTCTTCTTGCGAATCCAGGTAACGACGTTGTTTTCCTTCACTTCCTTCATCTGCTTTTTCAGACGGCGGGAAGAGAAGTGCTGATTGCCGGTAAAGACGATGCGCGCGACGGTTGCTTTGATGCCTTCGCTGACGTTGAAGACGATCTTCTTGTCGCTTTCGCTCATGTCTTCCAGGGTGGTGTCGACGGTGACGCCTTCGAATCCGCCCTCGGAATACGCCTTCTTGATCGACTCGGCAGCCCGCCGGACGAGCGTCTGCTCGAGAGTATTGCCGACGTGCAGGTCGATCTTGTCCTTCTCGAGCTGCTCGGTGATCTTCGCGGCGTTCAGCTCCTTATTGCCGCGATACTCGACGGCGCCGATGCGGGGACGCTCTTTGACGACGGCCCGGACGATGATGCCGCCGCTCGGGGCGGTGTCGGTTTCGATACGGATGTCGTCGAAGAGGCCCGTCTGCCAGAGATTGAGAAAGTTGCGCTGCAGCGCGGCGGCATCGTAGGGATCGCCGGGATTCACGCCGAGGTAGACGCGGATCGTGTCGCTGGCAACGCTGGCGTTGCCGACCGCTTCGAAGCGCTCGATGCGCGGCCCGGTCGCGGCCGTCCCCGGCCGAGGGGTGGTGGCAGGAGCAGGGGCCGGCGTCGCCGACGGCTCGGAAGTGATCGTTCCCGAGTCGGGCCGGTCGATGATCGTGCCGGCTTTCGGTTGGGGGGGCGGCTGCGGCGCCGGTTGTGCGGTCTGCGCGAGAGCGCTCCCGGCAACGAGGACGGCCGCTAGGCAGAGCGAAAAGGTTCGATTCATAGTTTGTCTGGTGGGGCGGTGACGGACTGAAGCTCAGTCGGACACGTTCCGGAGCATTTGCAGCCTGTCGACCTATTGACGTGCGAACCCGGACACAGGTCACGCGGGCGCCCACAACAGACCAAAGCGGCGGCGCATTCTAGCAAATGCTCTGAGGGGGGCCGTTCGTCACGCGTAGGTGGCCCGGCCGCCGCCGAACGACCAGTTTTCCTTCGTCACCTCGATCAGAGAGATCAGGACGTCGTCCGGCCGGACGCCGGCGACCTCCAGCCGTGAGGCGATTCCGGCGTAGAGCGCCTTCTTGATCTCGACGGTTCGTCCCGCGTTGAGCGTGATCTCGATGATGATCAGGTTCTCGGAACGGGCCACACCGCCGTACGATGGGTCTGCAACGATCTCGTGACGTTCGAGACGATTGAGGATGTGAAAACGATCGTCGACCGGAACGTTCGCGTGCGCGACGAGCGCATCGTGAACGCCGTCCGAGATCGTGCGAAGCTCCTGAACGGATTTGGTTTTCGGCGCGTAGATTTTCACCAGCGGCATGATCGCGAC
>JBAVBF010000314.1:0-1609 GCA_049586115.1 Thermoanaerobaculia bacterium
GCTCCTCGCCGGTCGAGCAGGCCGCGCTCCAGGCGCGGATCCGTTTCGGGATCCGGCCGCCGTCGCCGAGCGCGCGCCATCGCGGCAGCACCGACCGCTCGAGAAATTCGAACTGCTGCGGCTCGCGAAAAAAACGCGTTTCGTTCGTGGAGATGCAGTCGAGCATCGCCGTCCGTTCGATGCCATCCACCGCGACGCGCTCGTAGTACGCGGTGAAATCGCGGCAGCCCAGCGTGCGCACGCGGCGCCCAAGACGGCCGCTGACGAGCGCCTTCTTGGCCTCGGACAAATGAATCCCGGCCTCGCGATAAATCAATTGCTGCAGCAGGCGGAACTCGCGATCGGACAGCGGGCGGATAGCCTTCGCCTCGTGCACGGCTACTCCACGACGACCGCGAGGTTTTCGATCACGTCCTCGGACGCGATGGGCGGGCCGGCGGCGACGATTTCGTCCGAGGAAAAGATGCGATCGATGTCGAGCAGCAGAACGAACTTGCCGTTGCTGCTGGCCATGCCGAGGAGGCTGTCGACGTGCACGCGCGGTCCGAATGCCGGCGCGGGCTGGATCTGCTCCGCGGCGAAATCGACGACTTGGTGCACCGAGTCGGCCATCACGCCCATGATCAGCGTCTCGTCGTCCGCACGCAGCTCGATGATGACGATGCACGTGCGGCGCGTGATCTCCGTGGCCGGCAATCCGAACTTGATGGCCAGGTCGATGACCGGAACGACGGTGCCGCGAAGATTGTGCACTCCGCGAATCCACGGTGGCGTGCCGGGAACGCGCGTCACCGCGCCGCATTCGATGATGTCGGTGACCTGGAGGATGGTGATGGCGTACTCCTCGCCGGCCAGAAAAAATGTGAGGTATTGATCGTTCGCTTGCATGACGTCTCCTAGAAATGCGCGTAGTCGACGAAGGCCGCGGCTTTCAGGGAACTGGCGTAATTGCCGGAGCGCAGCGTCGCGGCGCTCTGATTGATTTCCGCCTGCCAATTGCCGGATGTTCCCGCCAAGGAAGTACCGAGAAATGCGGATAAGAACAGAGCGAATGTCATTGTGCGGTAGTGATTGGACATGGAGATCTCCCGACTCGTCGCTCGGACGAGTTGTTTGTATTGAATGTTTGGTGAGTTACGGCTGCTTTACGAAGGGATGTTCGAAACTGAGGTAGAGGAAGACCGATTTTCCGCCGCCGTGATTGGTGGTTGGAAATGCGAAACCGAGAACGATCTGCAGCTTGCTGGGAAAGTCGTAAGACCAGCGGACTCCCGGACTCACAGTCGTTTGCGAATCATGGCCGCCGCGGTCCGAGGTTCGCGACCAGAGCGTTTCGACGAGGACGTTGAAACGGTGATTGGCGAGCCAGACGAAACTATTGCCGGCGGTGAGATTGTGCGTGTGCGTCTTCGGCGTCAACGTCGTGCTCAGGTTCCAGTGCGCAACGAGCGACGGCGTGAGCACGGTGCTCGCGGGCAGCATCACCTGCACGCCGGCGCCGCCGCTGCTGAGGCCGCGGCGTTCATTGCCGGTCGGCAGTAGCACCGTGAACCGCGGCGAAACGGCAACGCGCGCATCGGCGTCGCCGAGCAATTGATAGCGATAGTTC
>JBAVBF010000315.1:0-8020 GCA_049586115.1 Thermoanaerobaculia bacterium
GTTGTGTATCCAATATGAACTTCCGCTTCTGACGAACGATGGCGGTTACGACGCAGTCCCCGGCCTCACAGTCATCCACTGGTAATCTTCCGCCTCCCGGAGAACCGCATGAGCGCGACCGTGCAGACGATTGAACGCATCTTCCCCGAAACGAATCTTTTCGAATCGATCCTCGAACTGATCCGGCGCACGTCGACCATCCTGCCGGATGACGTCGTTCGCGCGGTGACCGGCGCGCGGAAAAATGAAGTGGAAGGATCGAATGCCGACGTCGCGCTCAACGTCATCGGTTGCAACATCGGACTGGCGCGCGACAGCTCGCTGCCGCTTTGCCAGGACACCGGGACCGTCCTTTTCTACGTCCACACGCCGGCCGGTTACGACCAGCTCGCGTTCGAGGACGTTGCCACCGAAGCGGTGAGGACGGCCACGAAGAAAGGGTATCTGCGGCAGAACAGCGTCGATAGCATCACCGGCAGGAACACCGGCGACAACACCGGGCCCGGCTCGCCGGTCTTTCACTTTCATCAGTGGCGCGAGCCGCACGTCGAAGTAAAGCTGATGCTCAAAGGCGGCGGCTGCGAGAACATGAACGCGCAGTACTCGCTCCCGCACCCCGACCTCGGCGGACGCGATCTCAAAGGCGTCGAGAACGCCATCCTCGACTGCGTCCTCCAAGCTCAGGGCCAGGGCTGCGGTCCCGGCATCCTCGGCGTCTGCATCGGCGGCGACCGCGGCACCGGCTACGGCTTCGCGAAGGAGCAACTTCTGCGCATGCTCGACGACACGAACGACGATCCTGTGCTTGCCGAGTTGGAATCGCGCGTCGTCGAGAAAGCGAATCAGTCCGGCATCGGACCGATGGGATTCGGCGGCAAGACCACCTTGCTGGCCTGCAAGATCGGCAAACTCAATCGCCTGCCGGCGTCGTTCTTCGTGTCGATCGCGTACATGTGTTGGGCGTATCGCCGGCGAGGAGCTCAACTCGATATGAATGGCCACGTGACGGAGTGGTTGTATTGAACCGACTATGGCCCTCGTAAAACTCACCACCCCCATCGACGAAGCGACGATCCGAAGCCTTCACGTCGGTGATTCCGTCGCCATCACCGGCCGGCTCTACACGGGACGCGACGCCGTTCATCACCGCATCCATACCGGCACCAGACCGCCGGTCGACCTCAACGGCCAGATCATTTATCACTGCGGTCCGGTGATGGTGAAAGAGGGCGAGCAGTGGGTCTGCAAAGCGGCTGGGCCGACCACTTCATCGCGCGAGGAGCCGTATCAGTGGGAGGTCATGCGCGATTACGGCATCCGCGGCGTCATCGGCAAGGGCGGGATGGGGGAGAAGACGCTGGCGGCGTGCAAGGAGTATGGCGCGGTCTACATGCACGCCATCGGCGGCGCCGCGCAGGTTTGTGCCGCATCGATCAAGCGCGTCGACGGCGTCGATTGGATGGACCTCGGGTCACCCGAGGCCATCTGGCATCTGTGGGTGGAAGACTTCATGGCCATCGTGACGATGGACGCGCACGGACAGTCACTGCACAAGAATGTGTTTGAAGAATCGAAAGCGCGGCTGGAGGCGATGAAGGTCTGAAGCTTTTAGCTGTTAGCTCTGAGCTGTTAGGAGGACCGAGGACGCAGACGGCGGCACGAACCTCGCTGGTTCTCCTGAGAGCTATGAGCTAATAGCTAAGAGCCATGAGATCCGAACGCGACACCCTCGGCGAAGTCCGCGTCCCCGACGACGCGCTCTACGGCGCGCAGACGCAGCGCGCGGTCGAGAATTATCCGATCAGCGGACTGCGCGAGCATCCCGTGTTCATTCGCTCGTTCATCCTGCTGAAGAAAGCGGCCGCGCTGGCGAATCGCGAGCTGGGCGCGATCGATGGCGGGCTGGCCGATTCGATCGTCGCCGCGTGCGATGAACTGCTGAGCGAGGCGAACAAGTATCGCCCGCAATTCGTCGTCGACGTCTTCCAGGCCGGCGCCGGAACGTCGTTCAACATGAATGTGAACGAAGTCATCGCCAACCTCGCCAATCCGGAGCGCGGCACGTACACGCCGGTCCATCCGAACGATCACGTGAACATGGCGCAGTCGACGAACGATGTCTTCCCGACCGCAATCCGTATCGCCACGCTGTTGCTTTTGAACGAGCTGTTCCCCCAACTCGACGCACTGGGGAACGCGTTCGATGATCGCGGCAACGCCTTCGCGGACGTCATCAAGTCCGGCCGCACGCACCTGCAGGACGCCGTCCCACTTACCCTCGGCCAGGAGTTTCGCGCCTACGCCGCCGCCACCCGACGCGCCACCCGCCTTCTCCACGCCGCCGCGAGCGAGCTTCGCGACCTCGGCATCGGCGGCACGGCGGTCGGAACGGGGATGAACGCGCCGCGCGGGTATCGACACGTCGTCGTGCGGCGGCTGAACGAATTGACCAATCTCGATCTGAACGCCGCCGACGATTTGCGCGAGTCGATGCAATCGCAACTTCCCGTCGCCGCCGTTTCGAGCGCGTTGCGCAATCTCGCCATCGAGCTGACGCGCATCACCAACGACCTGCGCCTGCTCGCCTCGGGGCCGCAAACCGGCCTCGCCGAGATCATCCTGCCGTCCGTGCAGCCCGGCTCGTCGATCATGCCTGGCAAAGTCAACCCGTCGATGCTGGAGTGCATGAACCAGGTTTGTTTCCACATCATCGGATCGGCGACGACGATCGATTACGCCGTGCAGGCGGGCCAGCTCGAGCTGAACGTGATGATGCCGCTGATGGCGTTCGAGATTCTCTTCTCGATCGAGATCCTGAAGAACTACCTGCCGGTCTTCATCGCCAAATGCATCTCGGGAATCGAGGCGGACCGCGCGCAGTGCGAGGCGTACTACATCAGCTCTCCGTCGCTGGCCACGGCGCTCAATCCGATCATCGGCTACGCGAAAGCGGCCGAGATCGCGAAAGAGTCGGCGAAGAGCGGCACGCCGATCCCGGCTCTGCTGCGCGAAAGGAAGCTGCTGAGCGAAGAAGAGATCGCCCGCATCTTCAGTCCCGAGTTTCTCGCCGGTCAGGCTGATTGACGGCTACAATCCGTCCGCCGTCCAACCAATTCAATGCGCCTTTTCATCGCCATCTCCTTCCCGGAGCAGGAGCTCCGCGCGATCAGCGACCGCATTGCGATGGTCAAATCGCGCTTGCCTCCGGCCGCCTGGGTGCGTCCCGAGACGCAGCACCTGACGTTCGCGTTTCTCGACGAGCAACCGGATTCGCTCCTGCCGGCGCTGACCACATGCGTCGAAGAAAGCCTGGCCGGCGTTCCGCGTTTCGAAGGCCATCTTCGCGGCAGCGGGTTTTTTCCAAATGCGCGTCACGCGCGCGTGGCGTGGGTCGGTGCCGGTCCGGAAGAGAAGTTCACCGCGGTCGCAAACGCGGTGCGCGACGGCGTCAACGCGGCGGGCGTGACGCTCGATCGCGCCGACTTTCGCGCGCACCTCACGCTCTTCCGCATCCGCGATCGATGGCCGCCGGCGTGTATCGAGATCTTCAACGGCGCCTTGCGCGACTTCAAATCGGACCCGATCCCGATCGATTCGGTGACGCTCTTTTCGAGCGAGCTGAATCCAAAAGGCGCGATCCACACGCCGCTGCGCACCTTCGCACTGGCGTAAATCGATTCTGTCATCCAGAGCCGGCGAAGCGCGGCGAAGGAGCCGCTTGGGATTCAACGCGGCCTGCGCATCTTGAGATCCTTCGCCGTCCTGCGGCGGCTCAGGATGACAGGAGCGCGCCGTACCAAGGCGCCTTACCCTCGCGTCGCGCGGCTTTTTGCTACCGACTTCCCGCGCAGCTGGCCGCACGCCGCGGCGATGTCGCGTCCCTTCGAACGCCGCACCGTCACCTGGACGCCGTTGCGCACCAGCGTATCGACGAAGCGGTCGATCGACCCTTCTTTCGGCCGCTTCATCCACGCGGGAAGGTTCGGATCCTCGTTGAACGGAATCGCGTTGACCTTCGCGCGCAGGCCATGGATCAGTTTCGCCAGCGCCAGCGCATCCGAGTGCGAATCGTTGTAGCCCGCCAGCAGGACGTACTCGATCGTGATCTCCCGTCCCTTCTCGGACGGGTACTTCCTGAGCGCCGCGATCAACTCCTCCAGTGGATACTTTTTCGTGATCGGTATGATCTCTTCGCGGCGTCTGCGGTCAGGCGCGTTGATCGATACCGCCAGATTCGGACGGCGCGGCAGCTTCGCCAGCTCTTCGATGCCCGGGATGATGCCGGAGGTCGAGACCGTGATCCGTTTCGGCGCGATGCTGCGGTAGAGCACATCGAGCGTCGTGACCAGGTGGTCGAAATTCAGCAGCGGTTCGCCCATGCCCATGAACACGACGTTCATCGACTCCATCGGCACGCTGTGCTCGTGCTGGATCGTGAAGAACTGGCCGAGCATTTCGCCGGGCGAGAGATTGCGCCCCGCGCCGAAAAAGCCGGTCACGCAGAACGTGCAGCCGACCGCGCATCCCGCCTGCGAAGAAAGGCAGACACTGGTTCTGTCTCCCATCGGCATGTAGACCGCCTCGATGCGATTGCCGTCGCGCAGCGCGAAGAGATACTTCTCACTTCCGTCCGCTGCCGGCGTCGTCCGTTCGACGACCTCCGGAAAGGCGATCGTGTAGTGCTCGGCCAGCGCGCTGCGGAGTTCTTTCGGGATGTTCGTCATGGCGTCGAAACCATCGACGCCGCGGACGTACATCCACTCCTCGATCTGCTTCACGCGGAACGGCGGCGACACGATCGTGCCGAGCGCCTGCTCGAGACGCGGCGGCGCAAGATCGTAGAGATTGACGCCGGCGCTACTCGTCGTCACTGGTCGCCGCGAGCGGCTCCACTCGACGGGCGCCTCTCACCTTTCGGGTCGGATCGATGCCCATGGCGCGCAGCATGGCCAGGTCGTTCACGTCGATGCGGAATTGCACCTCGCGGTCGCTCTTCACCAGCATGCCCGCGGCCGGATCAGGCGGCGGCGTTTCGTCTTCCTCGCCGAGGCGGTTCAGACCGATGGTGGCATCGAGAACGACGTAGAGGTTGTAGCCCTCGTCGCGGATCCGTTGAATGTGTTCGTTGACGTCGTCGGAGCTCGAGATCGAATCGTTGATTGCCGTCCCAAGCTGTTGCAGGAGTTGCTTGATTTTGTCGTCCAAGGGTTCGTCCGGTACCGAGGAAGTGTAGTACTCCCCAGGCGGACGTCAATATTCCGAAGCGCCGCCGCGAGGCGTATCCTATTCGCCCTTCGACGCGTCGCGTGGCTCTAAACCCGCAGCCACCGACTCCCACAGTTCCGACCAGTAGGCGAGATACTTCCAGCGTCCCCACTTCGCGTAGCGCCGCAGCATCGTGCGGTCGGAAACCGCGCGTCCGCCGTGATAGCGCTCGCGCACGAAACGCCGGAACTCGGTGTCGACGGCGATGAAGTCGTGCCGCCCGTCCATCGCCAGCAGATGCGCGGCGCCGTACGGACCGATCCCCGGCAGTTCCCGGTAACTCCTGAACAACTCCTCCGTGCTCTGCGACGGATCGCTCATCGCGATCATGTCGATCGAGCCGTCGGCGATGCCGGTGGCCAGCGCGTGGATGGTCTTCGCGCGGTACCCGAGGCGGCAATCTTCCTGAAGCTCGCCGGGAGAGAATCGCGCGACATCTTCCGGAGTCGGAAAGGTCTTCGCGGATTTCGTCTTCCGTCCGCACTTCTCGACGATCAACTCCGTCATCCGGACGGTCTGGCGCCACATCGTGTTCGTGGTGGTGATGATCTTGACGACGTCTTCGAAGAGCGTCGCACCGCAGAGCAGCCGTCCGAATCCTGACGACTCCACCCACGCATGCGCCGGCGAGTTGCGTGCGAGCGCGACAAAGTCGCCGGTGTCGACGCCGAGCTGGAACATGCGTGCGAGCTTGCGCCGAAGCTCGTCGCTCTCCTCCGCACCTTCGATACGCAACGAATTGCCGTCGAAC
Source organism: Thermoanaerobaculia bacterium (assembly GCA_049586115.1). Classification (GTDB taxonomy): domain Bacteria; phylum Acidobacteriota; class Thermoanaerobaculia; order Gp7-AA8; family Gp7-AA8; genus JADGNZ01. Next base: position 6,017 of record JBAVBF010000315.1, read on the forward strand.
GAGATCCGAAGCTCGACAGCCTTCCCGCCGAGGATCTCGGGACGATGAAGCGTCTGCTCGTCGCGCGCCCAGCGGAACGGCGCGAGCCGATACCAGCCGTGCGAGACGACCGTCGCTGCGAAATTGAAGTGGGGAGGAACAGGAATGGAGGCGACGGCCGGGATCGAACCGGCGAGTGGAGGTTTTGCAGACCTCTGCCTTACCACTTGGCTACGTCGCCCTCTCAGAAGATTGGCGAGTCTAGTGAACCTACCCGCAAGCGTCAATATTCAGCGTTGACACGCTCGCCATGCATCATCCACCATGCCCGCCCTCGCACTGAATTCTGTGGTGTAGCTCAGTTGGTAGAGCGCCGGATTGTTAATCCGGTGGTCGGAGGTTCGAGTCCTCCCGCCACAGCCAATTTGCTTTCAGAGACTTAGCAGGGACCAACGGGGTGCAATCGAACCCGTGAGCGTTTGTAAAAGTCTCCATTTTTCCCGCGCCCCTTCGCCAAGCGCTCTCCATCTCGGTTCTCGCGGCTGGATCTACGTCTCGATAACGCCTTCCTGCCCGAGCGTGAAGTGGAGCGAATTCACTCCCAGCGCAGGACGGCCCAGCTCGCGTCCACAGGCGTTCGCCGTGGACGCAACGGAGAACCCTATGAACGGCCGCATTCCTGGTTTCAAGTTCAATCCAAAGAAGCACCTCGCTCACTTCTCGCTCTACATTCCGAAGTCCGGAGGAAAGCTCCGCCGCGAGCGAACCGTGCGCGCAGCGACGCGCGAAGAGGCTCTTGGCCTCTGGCAGGTGTTCCGCGACGAGATCAGCGGGAAACCAACGCATACCTTGCCCGCCGAACCGCCGGTCATGACGTTCAAGACCTTCATCGACACGCACCTTGAGAAGATTTGTGCACGGCGTGCGAAGAAGACGCTCGCGATCTATCGCACGATCGCGATGAGTCGGCTGATCCCCGCATTCGGAGACAAGCCACTGAACGCAATCCGCACATGCGACGTCGAGGATTTCATGGCGGCAACTCTCGCAGAATGCAGTCCGGCGTACGTGAACAACTGCGCGCGCACGATGAAGGCGCTCCTCAACCATGCGGTGAAGCGTCACAGCATCCCTGCGTCACCTCTCACCGAGAGGATCACCTTCGAGGACGTCCTGCTTCCAGAGTTGGAGTTGAGTGATGACGAGCGTGTCGCTTTCCTTGGCGCGTTCGACGACGAACGAGGGTTTCGTGCAGATGTCGCAACCCGCCGGGGCGAGGCACACGTTGTGGCGAGTGAGCACTTCAGTACGCCGAGGCGTTTCGGGTTCGGACCGAACCCGAAGAGCGAAACGACACGCCAGCGGTTCGCGGTCTTCCGCGCGTTGAAGCCCGTCTTCGTTGTGGCACTCGAGACGGGGCTCCGCAAGTCCGATCTCCTCAACTTGCAGTGGGAGCAGGTCGATGCGGCGAACGGCTTCATTCGCCTACTTATGAAGAAGACGAAGAAGTGGGCGGTTGTACCTGTCTCGAAGCAGTGCCATGCCGCCCTCGCAGAGTGTCGAAAGAGAGTCGTCTTGAATAGGTACGTGTTCGTTGATTCGGACGGAAGGCGGACACCGGAAATCGCGGTGCGTCGCGCGTTCCTGCGCGCGAAACGGATTGCCGGCATCACGCGCCGGTTCCGCTTCCACGATCTCCGCCACACAGCCGCCTGCACACTCGCGTCGGCGGGTGTGTCACTTCAGGTCATCCAGAAGATTCTCGGTCATACATCAATCAAGATGACCGAACGGTACGTTCGCGTTGATGAGAATGCGATCGCGGAGGCTCGTCGTGCGCTCGACGCGAAAGCCTTGCTCCTCGGTGTGAATGCGGGCCGCGACGCCTCAAAAGGGACGTCATAGCCCACCTTGTTCAGATGTGGGACCGCACAGCCTGAGACAATGCTGCGGCCACGGAGTTACGGTGGCCGCAGCGTTTGGTTTTCGCCGATCCCGCCGACTCTAATTCGCGGCGCTCACGAT
>JBAVBF010000316.1:0-9720 GCA_049586115.1 Thermoanaerobaculia bacterium
GTCCTTCGCCGCTTCGCGCGCTTCGGCGGCTCAGGATGACAGTGATTTCACATCCTCTGCGCCTACGCATGCCCCAGCGTCTCCCCTTCGTTCAAGCCGCTTTTCACTACACAGTCCTGCGCGTTGCATGCGCCGAGGACGACGTCGGCCAGTTTGCCGTCCGCGCGATACACGCGCGGCTTCCTGCCCGAAAAATCGATTGCGGCGCGCGACACCAGCAGCGCATTCGGCTGCTTCATCGCATGCACGATCACGCGCGCCGAAAGTCCGGGACGCATGCGCGCCGCGTCGAGCCGGTCGAGTGCCACGATCACGCGGAACGCGCGGCGCAACGACGTCCGGCTGCTCTCCTGCGCGACTGCCGAAATCGCGCGGACGCGGCCGGGAAAGGTCATGTTCGGATAGGCATCGAGCACGATCGTGGCGGGCATCCCCGCGCCGATCCGTCCATCATCGACGTCGGGAAGATCGGCTTCCACCTGCAGCGACGACATCTCCGGAAATTGCGCCAGCGGCAGGCCGACGAAAACGCTGTCGCCTTCCTGCAGGCGGCGCCCTTCCCACGGATGATCGCGGATGACCACGATGCCGTCCTGCGGCGCGCGCAGGATCAGCTCATCGATAGCGCGCTCGGCGATGCCCAGCTCGCGCTGCGCCTTCTGCAAACTGAGCAGGAGGTTGTCGCGATCGGATTTCACCGAGGTCCGCTGCGACTTCAACACGTCCACGGCCTTGGCCAGCTCGACCTCGGCGCGTTTGTATTTGATCTGCCGGTCGTTGTAGTCGCGCTCCGCCACGATCTCTTTCGGCATCGCGGCATCCATTTTGGCCTTGTCGTAATCGGCCCGCTTGCGCTCCACGTCGAGCTGCTTATCGATCGTGTCGGCCTTCCACTCCGACTCTTTCTGCTGCAATTGCTGCTCGGCCTGCGCGACGGCCTGGCGCTTGGCGTCGAGGTTGGTGGAGAAGGTGGAGTTGTCGAGCTCGACGATGCGATCGCCCTTCTTCGTCTCAATGCCGTCCTGCGCGATCCACTTGATCGACGTCTGCCACTGCGGCAGCCGAGGAACGGCCAGTTCCTCGCCGCGCGCCGCCCGCAACTCGCCGGTGATGGCGACGTCGCTGGCAAACATCCCGCGCCGCACCCGCAGCGATTTCGAGTCCGCCTCGGAGCGATACCCCGAGAAGCATCCGGACGCAATCACGACCACAGCGCACGAGATCCAGGCTTTCACGTTCATGCGATTCGACGTATTGGACGGAGAACGGTTACGAAGGTTAGGACCCGAAACGCGCCACGCGACGGAGAATTTCGTACGGCAGGAGCCTTCGCGCGACTTCAAGAAGTCGCAGCGGCCGATCATCACGCAGGGCTAACGGCCCGCTCGGTTCTCATCTTCGGACATCTGCGTCAATCCGCGGATGAAAACTACGGTTTCGCGTGGTCCCTCAGAAACCTTGTCAGGTGCGCGTAGGCCTGCGGCGAATAATCGCCGGTCAGCGTTGCGTGCGCTGTCGCCTTGCATTGCGCGGAAGGGACCTCTTCGAACTCGATCTGCGTTGCGGGGAACGTCGCTTTCAACGTGGCGAAGCGCTCGCGCGTTGCCATGCAATCCTCGGAGTAGCGCATCGCCAGAATCGGCGTCTTGATCTTCGCGGCGTGGTCGTCCGTCACGCCGATCTTCGAATGCTGCCAGCGCGTGAGCGGGAGCGGCAGCGACGGCTGCGCCATCACCACCGCGGCAACGCCCGGCGCGTCGGCTACTTCCAGCGCGACGCTGCCGGTGAAGCACATGCCGATCACGAGCACTTTGCGTCCCGCGTAGCGCTGTGCGATGAGCGCGCGCAGCCAGCCGGCGAAATCGCTGTCGCCGTTGCCGAAGCAATTGAGCTCGTTGAAGCACTTCCCGAAACCCTGTCGCACCGCGCCGCTGCTGTTGAAATCGCCGAAGATCAGCGGGACGTGGACGTTGTAGTGCTCCGGCTCGGCCTTCAGTCTGTTCACCAGCGTAATCGCGTCGTACGAGAACCCCGGCAACTCGTGGAGGAGGATGACGTCCGGCCCACTGCCGCCGAATTCATACACATCGTGCGTGATGCCGTTTGCCGAAAACGCCGGATGCTCCGGTTTCGCCACTGTCTCCGGATTCGTCCTCGGCGCACAACGGTGCGGCGACAACACGCAACAGGCGCCGCATCCGAGAAGCATGACCAGCGCGGCGAGGACGATGAGAAAGGCTAGCAGCAGACGACGTCGTTTCATATTCACCTCAGCAGCGTTTGGCGATCAGCTTGTCGAGCATCCAGGCGACGTCATCCCCGCCGCGATCATCCCAATAGTGGGTATGAGCGCCCTCGCCGAGGCACATCTGGGTGACGTCAGGTGAAATCGGCTGGAGCGTCGGTCTGCCGACGTCTTGCGGATTCGTGTCGCGGCGATACCACATGGAAGGCGCGTTCTTGTCCTCCCACACGAAGCGGCCGACGTAATCGCCACTGTAATACGCGTTGATCCATTCGGCGACGCCGACGTCGGCAAGTGCAGGACGCCCTGCCGGCCAAACCCAGGGATACAGGCCAGAAAAGGCGCGGGCGTACAACTGGCGCAACGGATTGCCCATCGTGAAGAAGGCCACGTTCTTCGCCGCTAGCGCTGAGACAAGAGGGTCTTTTTCCTTGTTTAGGAACCGCAGCAAGTCGGCCACGATGACCGTACCTTGACTGTGCGCAATGATGATTACTGAGTCATAGCTATGGTTACAGAGATGCTCATTCAGCACAAAGTTGAGCAGGGAGGCGAAACGCGCCGCGATCCTCGCCCGAGGAGTGTTCTTCTTTGGATGCTGGCGAAGATAGTTATCGACGTCGATGATGATGTCGAGCGCTCCTCGAGCGCCGGGGAGCCAGAAGCGCGCGCTTATGAGAGCGAGCAGCATCGCTGCGGCCGCGGAGATCGCCTTCCACGAGTTTTCTCCCGGCTGAACGCAGTGGTTGAAGTTGACCAATGCTTTCCATAGCGCGTACGCGAATAATGCCGTGAAGATCTCCGTCGTCCACGGGATGAAACTGAGTCCGCGCGTCAACCAGACGCCGAGCGCGTGCATCGGGACGGTAGACGCCTCTTGCGTCTTCGGCGGGTTGCTCTCGACCAGGACTGACGGCAGAATTGACCAGACCGCACCGATCACGAACAAACCAAAGACGATGCTGATGAAGATGAAGACCTGCGACGCGCTCACCATCAGAGTCTCTTTCAGAAAGCAGTTGATCGTAGTCGGTGCCGAATGCAGACAGAGCAGATTGGGGAGCGGCCCTTTGATAAAGACCGGCCGGTAAACGGCGGTGGCGGGGACAATGTTCTGAACGCTCTTAAAAACGGCCGTCCACACTGCCAGTGTCAGATTGGCGAAGAGCGCGGTCGAAAGCGTGAGTGTGGCGCGCGACGTCCAGGCAGTGTTCCAAGCCTGTTTGCGCCACCCGGGTGTAGTCGTCGCGGCGCATACGATCCCTGCGAGGAACGTCACCAGCATCCACGGGACGTGAATTCGCCAGGCGATCTGCAAAACTATGTCGATCATTTGCGCGACCTGAACGACCGCCTCCGACAACGCTGTTTCGTTGTTGAGCGCGGCGTTGATCCGCCAAAAGAATGCGGCGCCGGTGGCGATGAGCAGGATGGTGCCGACCAAGAGCGCACCGCGGCGCATCCCCTCATAGGTCGCCAGGAGCAGTGCGATGAGGAATGCGGAGAGCGCCCACACCTCGATCAGGAGCAGCCGCGGAGCGCCCCATCGGCCGCAGATTGCATTCGCAACTGCCCATCCCGTTGCCGCTGCAAGCACCGGCGCGAGCGTCCATAGCCACGTAGAAATCGGACGCCGGCGGTGGAGCAGCCACGCGATGATTCCGATCGCAGCCAGTGCAAGCAATGCGTGTCCGAGGATGTTCACGACCGGCGGCGCGCACATCAAATTGGTTGTCGAAGACTGCAGCGGTATCGGGCAGGGCGCCGTGGCGGTAGATGCAGGAACGGCCGGCAGGGGGCCTGTTCGCAAGAGCCGCGGAACAAGCAGCGGCAACACCAGCGTCGCCATCGTCAAATTGAGGACGACGATGAACAGCGTCAGCCAGCGGACCGACCATCGATGCAGCCACGAGAAGAGCGGCCAGAGGCCTTTGTTATTGTTTTCGGCGCGCGCGTAGTCCACCGCATTCCGTCCGAGACTCGGCAGGTGGAGCAGCAACTGGTAGAGCTCCTCGAAAAAGACAAAGATGCTCTGACCGAGACGAGAGAGATCCGCCCAGTAAGCCTCGTAGACGTGAACGTCGCAGGCGGCCTCGCCGCGCTTCCTGTTCTCGTTGCGTTGGCCGTCGAGTCGGACCGTTTCGAAGATTTTCGGGCCGTTCGCATAGTCGCGGAGTTGGTCACGCATGAAGCCGTGCTCGGGATCGGGGCCGACGGCGTTGCTCCCGCGATGCCGCAGGATGGCGTCGTCATTGCGCTCCTCGAACGGGGCACGGTGGCCGACAGTGGGTCCGCCGACCTTCACTTTTTCTACCGGGATCCGGATCTTTTCCTCCTGGAACGTCGAGTACGTTCCGTGCGGACAGAGATCCGTCAGCAGGTTGGCGATTTGGCGCGCGGAGTCGGAGGGCTGCTGGTCCGCAACACCGTGGACTACGACGACAGCGACTTTTTTGCCGGCCACTGGTCACCTCATTTTTTCGGTATGTCGTCAGCTTAGACGTACCGAAAAGCGGATTTCCAGCGGCGCGGGTTACGCCACGTCGCCTTCGCTGGCGGCGATGCGGAACGACTGCTTGTATATGTCGATGATCGACATCAGCAGCGAGAAGACCAGCGGGCCGACTACGAGGCCGACGAAGCCGAAAGCCTCCATTCCGCCGAGGACGGAGACGAGGAGGGGGATGGCGGGGAGCTGCATCTTTCCCTTCATCGCCCATGGCCGCACCACATGCTCGATGATCGGGACGATGATCACGCCCCAGATCGTCAGGAAGATCACGCCGAAGTAACCGCGCTCGCCCATCGTCGCCGTGATGTAGAGCCAGAGCGCGGCCGGAATCCAGACCGCGGCGGAGCCGACGATCGGGAGCAGCGACAGCACCGTCGCCACCGCGCCCCACAGGATCGCGCCGGGAACGCCGGCGATGGCCAGTCCGATGCCGATGAAAATCCCCTGCGTCAGCGACGTGATCACCTGCCCGCGAAAGGTCGCGTCGACGACCGCTTTGAAGTTCTCTGCGAACTGGTGGTTGTAGCGCGCGGGCAGCGGCGAAAGCGCCGCAGCCTCGGCCACGATCGTCTCGCCCTCGACATAGAAAAAATACGCCGACAGCAGCACGAGGAAGAGCGCGATCACCACGCCGGCGATGCCTCCGATCAGTCCCGCGCCATGCTGCGCGATCCACGCCGGAGCTTTCTGCACGATCGGAAGGATGACGTGGGCCGGATTGATCGCGGCCGGATCGAAGTTCGGAGCGATGCGTTGGATCCACGGCATCCGATGGCTGACGTCGAGACGTTGCAACGCCCGCGTAGCGTCGCCCGACTGGAGATGCTTCATCAGCACGTTGGCTTCCTGCACGAGGAGGATCGTGATCAGCAGCGCGGGCAACAGAATCACGAACGTAATCAGAAACAGCATCACCGCCGCGGCGCGGTTGGCGTGGCCGTGCATGCGCACACGCACGCGCTGGAAAACCGAAAACGTCACGGTGACCAGCACCGCGCCGAGGATGATCGGCGCGAGAAACGGCTCGAGGATGACGAAGGTTTCGTAGAGGACGACCAGCGCGATCAGTACGAAGAAGATGATGCCCGCGAGATGCCACTCCTGCCGTTCTTGCGCCTCATCGGCGTCCGGCGTGATCTCCGGCATTGGCTACACCGCGATGATGCCGCGCCGCGCCGCTTCGACCACGGCCTCGGTACGCGTGGCCGCGCCGAGCTTGCCGAGGATGCCGTTCACGTGGAACTTGATGGTGTGGTCGGTGACGCCGAGGCGCTGCGCGATTTCCTTGTTGGTCAGGCCGGAGGCGAGGAGACGCAGCACTTCACGTTCGCGCGCCGTCAGCGGCTCGATCATCTCGACCTCGGCGCGGGTGTGCCGCAGCAGGTGATCGGCGAATGCGTCATCGATGACGATTTCGGATTCAGCCACCGCGTGCAATGCCGCATGCATCCGCCGCGGAGCAGCGGTGCGCGCGAGCACGCCGCGTGCGCCCGACGCGAGGGCGTCCGCGGCGCTGGCGGCGTCGACGACGAGCACGAGCGCGGGGACGTCGACATCGGGGAGCGTGCCGTCGCAGATCATCACGTCGGCGTTTACGATGCGCAGCCGCGTCGGATCGGCTTCGGTCAGATCGAGGTCGTCGAATGCGCCGAGAATCGTGCGAAGTCCGGAGCGCACCAGTGGCGCGCTACTGACGACGACGACGCGCAAGGCATCGGATGCCTGGCTCGCAACAGCGTTCGAAGTGAATGCGAAATGCGCGCGCATGGGGAAACAATACCGCAAACGAGTGGCCAGTTGTCAGTAGCCAGTGGTCAGCGGCGCTGCTCGGTGAACGCCGGCAACTACTTGCTATCATCCCCGCCCTTGAACATTTCAGAAACGACCCTTCCCGGCGTCCTGCTCATTGAGCCGAAAGTCTTCGGCGACGATCGCGGCTTTTTCATGGAGACGTATCGCGTTGACGCGTTTCGCGACATCGGAATCAGTGACGCGTTCGTGCAGGACAACCACTCCCGATCCGCTCGCGGCGTCCTGCGCGGTCTGCACTACCAGGAGCCGAACGCGCAGGGAAAACTGGTGCGATGCACGCGCGGCGCGATCTTCGACGTCGCCGTCGATATCCGCCGCGGCTCGCCTTCGTTCGCACGATGGTTCGGACTGGAGTTGAGCGAAGCGAACAAACTCATGCTCTGGATCCCGCCCGGATTCGCCCACGGCTTCTGCGCACTGGAAGACGACTCCGATCTCGTCTACAAATGCACGAAGCTCTACGACAAAGCGTCGGACCAATCGATCCTCTGGAATGACCCCGAGATCGGAATCGAATGGCCGATCGCGAAGCCAGTGCTATCTGATAAGGACTCAAACGCGCCGCGACTGAACGAAGCCGCGGCGCTTCCGGCGTACGTGTCTACCTAGCGGTCTGTCCTTAACCCTTTTGCTATCCTGCCGCTGTGCGAAACGAAGACCTGATCGCGTTCGCGCGTCGCGATTGGCAAGCGATTGCCGAATCGAAGCGGCGTCGGTGGGCGGAACAGCGAACGCGCATGACGCCCGCCGAGGCATTACGAGTGGGCGACGAGCTGCGGCAGCATGTCAGCTCTCTCAGGCCGGGCTGGCCGTCGAACGCCGATCGACTCGACGACATCGCTGTTCATGTCCGTGTTGCGGAGAGTCTTCGTCGTGTCGCAAAAAGCGGTCGCTGAGCTTCTTCGTGCGCTGGCGGCAGCGATGGGGGAGGCCGGCATACGCTGGTACCTGCTCGGAGCCCAAGCCGCGATCATCTGGGGCAGTGCGCGACTGAGTGCTGACGTTGATGTCACGGCGGCGCTCGATCCTGCGTTCATTGACGACTTCACGGCTGCGATGCGCCGCCACGGCTTCGACCTGACGTTTGGTGATCCCGATTTTGTCTTGCGGACTCGCGTTCTTCCGTTCCGCCATGCGGCGAGCGGAATGCCTCTCGATGTCGTTCTAGCCGGACCGGGATTGGAGGAGGATTTCCAGGCCCGGGCGATTCCGACTGACATTGACGGAGTGCTGGTTCCGGTCATCAGTGCCGAGGATTTGATCGTCACAAAGGTTCTTGCCGGCCGTCCGAAAGACATCGAAGACATTCGTAGCGTGATTCATGAGCGCAGATCTTCGCTCGAGGTCGATCGAATACGCACCATCCTTCATCTGCTAGAAGAGGCTCTCGGCCAGAGCGACCTGCTGCCGGTATTCGAGAAAGAGTGGAAGAAGCATTCTGTCTCCTACCTGAAATAACCATCCGTCACCCAATCCTCACACCTTCGCTGTACGCGACAAGGCTGTTGGCTAGTCTCTTGAAAGTTATCTGCGCTCGGCACGGCAGAGAGAGCTGGTCAGGAGATCGTGATGCGTGGGAAGGTGAATCGCCAGTTGTTGGCAGTTGCCGGTGCTCTGCTGCTTTGTATTGCGGCGCTGCCGGCGGGCGCGCAGAACAGCGATCGCTCGAGCACCATCATCCGGCGCCGCACGTCTCGAGGGCCGGAAAATGACTGGACTCGTTACTGCGCGTCGAACGCGATGAACGGGGTCGCGGTTGGCGAACAGGTCATTTCCAGCGTTACCGTCCTCAACCTGCATTTGCTGTGGTCTCAGGTGCTCAAGGGCCCGATCGCGTCGCAGCCCTCGGTTGCCCTTGGGAAACTCTACGTTGGCGATTGGGGCGGGAACGAGTGGGCGATCGATGCCTCGACCGGTGACGACATCGCCTCCATCGACCTAGGCCAGACCACCAGTAATCACTGCAATCCGCCGGTGCTCGGTGTTACCTCCTCGCCGGCCATCGTCGACAACATGATTTATGTGGCGGGCGGCGACGACGCTTTCTACGCGCTGAAGGCCGATGACCTCAGCGTGGTCTGGCGAAAATCGCTCGGCGACAACTCCGAAACCGGTGGCTACTACGGCTGGTGCTCGCCCGCCGTGGCTGGCGGAAAAGTGCTTCAGGGAATCTCCAGCAACTGCGACAACCCGTTCCCGCGGGGTGCGATCGTGGGACTTGATCCGGCCACCGGCGTCGAGGTGACGTCGAACTATTTTGTCCCCAAGGATAGGGTCGGCGGAGGAGTGTGGACGTCGCCGGCCATTGATGCGGAACATGGAACGATCTTCGTCACCACCGGCTCCGCGCTTGCGTGGGAAGACGGCGATGCGTTTTCGATCGTCAGGCTAAACCTCGATACCTTCGCGATCGAGGATCGCTGGAAACTTCCCAACGACTCCGGCGAATACTGGGACGGCGACTGGGGCTCCTCGCCGACGCTCTTCACCGACGCGAAGGGACGCCAACTGGTTGGCGCCGGTCAGAAGGACGGCGGCTACTACGTCTTCGATCGCAACGATCTGGCCGCCGGCCCGGTTTGGGTCGCGCCGATCGCCATCCAGGGGGACGTTCCGCAGAATGGGGAAGGGACGCTTTCGACCGCTGCCTTCGACGGAAAGCGGCTCTACGTCGGCGGCGGAATCCCGCGCGACAACGAGGATCCCGCCGTGATGGGCGCCGTCAGCGCGCTCGATCCGGGCACGGGCAAAATCCTCTGGAGGCAGACGTTCGCGGGTCCGGTTCTCGCGCCGGTATCGTTCGCGAACGGCGTCTTGTTCGCCGTCGGAGGAACGACCGTGGCCGCGTTCGACGCGGAAACCGGCACTCTCCTTTGGTCGTTCGAAATGGATGCTCCCGGTTTCGGCGGCATCGCCATCGCCCGAGGGCGCGCGTATGTGGGGGACCTCGCGGGGAACCTCTACGCGTTCGGAGTTCGCGCCGAATAATTACCTCGACGGATCTCAACGCGTCCCCTACAATCGCGCCGGTTCCAAACCAATCTCCCCATGACAGGCGCGATCGTCGGGCTCGAGGCCCGTTTGTGTTCGTCTGCGCGTGTGCTCCGTGCGCTCGCGGCGACGCTGCTTCTCTTCGTGATTGCCGCTCCGC
>JBAVBF010000317.1:0-3493 GCA_049586115.1 Thermoanaerobaculia bacterium
GTCGAGGACCGACGCGTAGGCGCTGACATGGCCGCTGTCGCTGGTCACGCGCACTTCCACGCGCCCATCGGTGATCGATGAGACATTGAAGAACTGGTCGAGCCGCTGCTGCTGCGATTCGTAGGGCTTCAACGAGTACGACCGTTCGGCGACGGTGTGTCCCGCGTCATCGAGCAGCGTGGCCACGAAGTCGACCGGCTGGCCAGAGCCTTCGATGAAGCCGAGGTTCGTGCGGAAGCCGCCGGTGGCGCTGCTCTGCGAAACCTGCTGCAGCGAAATCTTCGACGCGGTGGCCTTCGAGAGGAAGTTCACCAGCGGCAGCGCCGGGATGTACTGACCGAAGGTGCCGGTGGCGGCGACGCTGTACGTGCGGCTGGCCGCGACGGTCGCCAGGCTGATGCTGGGAGTGTCTTTGCCCGCGAAGTTGAGGGGACGAATTTCGAGCGAGCCTTGCGGCGCTTCGCCGAGAACTCCCGAGCCGTACCAGTCTTTGACGATGTCGTTGAGCGCCTTCGTTTCGCCGCCGTTGACGGTGAGCGTGGTCTGCTTTCCGGTGACGGTGCCGTCGGCGCCGTTGGGCGTGTACGTGAGCTGGTAGCTGATCGACTGCGAGGCGGTGTTGGTCAGGCGCACGTCGCTGACGAAGCGTGAGCCGATGCCGTCCGCGTGTGCGACCGCCGGGATGAGCAGCGCGTTGAAGCCGGAGTTCGGGTCTTTCGGTGCCGGCGTTACCGGCGCGACGACGCTGACCGAGACCGGTACGTTGGTCGGCGGCTGATCGCCGAGCGCGCCGACTTTGCCGGCGGCCTGCGCGCGGTTGATCGTGAGGCTGGCCTGCGTCGAGCCGACGTCGAGCTGCGAGAGATCGATGGTCGCGGTGACGGTGGCGCCTTCCGACGGCAGAGGTCCGCTCGACGGCGAGATCGTGATGAATGGTTCGTCCGAGGAGACGCTGAACGTGTCGCCGGTTGCAAGCGCCATCTTGCCGTTCGTGGTGATGCCGGGGATGAAGATCTGCTGCGTGATGGTGCAGGGCGATTGCGGGCAGGGGAGCTGCGCGAAGTTGAAGTTCGGCTGTCTCGATGACTGTGGCGCGGTGACCAGGACACTCACCGTCGCCGAGAAGGTTCCGAAGTCGCCGCCGCAGATCGGCGCGGCGTGAACGCGGTAGTAGTAGCGCGTATCGGCGGTCACGGTGTGCGTGAAGCTGCGCGTCGTGACCCCGCTGACCGTGAACGTTTGCGCGTCGCTGAAATCAGCCTTCGTCGCTTCCTGCACTTCGTAGCGCGTATCGCGCTCAGGGCTGCCGTCCCAGGAGATTGGGTAACTCGTGGCCGAGGGGGCGGTGGGCGGCGCCGCAATCGCCGGCACGCGCTGACCGCACTGCGTAGTCACGGTGACGGTGTTGCTGTTGGTAGTGCCGCATTCATTTGTGATGCGGACCCAGAAGCTCGTCGGGCCGATGTTGTAGATCGTGGTCGTGAGAACCGGACCGGTCGCGCCGCTGACCGGATTCGACGGATCGCCCGACTGTGCTCGGAACCATTGATACGACGTTGCGCCGGTCGCGACGACGCCGACCGAGAATGTGTTGCCGGCGATCAGCGACACATTCGACGGCTGCGTGACGATGACCGGAGACGCGCACTGTGGAACCGTGAGCGTGGCTACGGTGCTGTCGCTGCTGCAGGTGCCGTTGGTCGCGCGGACCCAGAAGCGCGTCGTGATGGAGATCGGGCCGGTGAAGAGCAACGTGCCGAAGTTGAAGTACTCGTCTGCAGACACCAGCTGTGCGAGGAACTGCTCATCGGTCATGCCGCCGAGGAGCGCGGCGATGAACGTCGTCTGTTCGACGGGCGTCGCCGTGCGATGCAGCAGGCGCGGGAAGGCCTGCTGGACGCGGCGGGTGATCGCTTCGCCGGAGTTGAGAATGGAGAGGCCGACGCTCAGCCGCGAGTTGCCGCCGAGGAGCGTCAGATAGGTGGATGTTTCCGCGCTACTGGGCGAGCGCCCCAGGACTTCGTTGAATACGCGGTTGATCCAGCTCGCGTTCGAGGAGCCGCCGAGCGCGAAGTATTCAGGCGATGCGACGATCTGGGTTTCGATCTGCTCGTCGGTCATCCCCGACGCGAATGCCGGCGCCCAGAAACTCACCTCGGCTGCCGAAATCGGACGGTGCAGGAACGTCGAGTAGAAGCCGGTGAGCAATTGCTGGCGATATTCGTCCGAGGTTAGGACGACCGAGGCGACGCTGGCGCGCGTCGCACCGCCGGTCAGCAGCCCATTCAACGTTGCCAGCGCCACGGCGTCGGCGGGACGTCCGAGGAGATCGGTGTAGAGCTGATTGATCCAGCGGTCGTTCGACGGCCCGACGCCCGCGACCGGCGTGGAGGTGTCGCCCGCATTTCCCTTGTACCACTGGTATGAGGTGGCTCCCGTCGCGAACGCGATCAGGTAGCTCTGCGATCCCGCTACGATCGTGGCGCTGGCCGGGTTGATCGCGAACGATGGCGGCGCACACTGGCCGGTGATGTTGATCGCGGCGATGTTGCTGTTCGCGGTGCCGCATTCGTTCGTGACTCGCACCCAATACGAGGTCGCTTGCGTCAGCGCGGGAGTTGTGAAGCTCGGGCTGTTGGATCCGACCGGATGGCTGGTGTCGAGCGTGCTGGTGGCCTGGTACCACTGATAGTTGAACGGCGACGTGCCGCCCGCGGTGACGGTGAGGGTGACGGCGCCGCTGGAGTTGACCGACTGCGTGGCCATGGGCTGGATGGCGATGCTCACCGGCGTGCAGCCGGGTCCGACGGGCTGCACGGTCACCGACGTCGACGCCGTGACGTTGCCGCACGCATTCGTGACGCGAACCCAGTAGTTTTTCGCGCTGGTGATCGGTGGCGTGGTGAAGCTGTTGCTGTTCGTCCCGACCGGCGTCGACGTGTCGTTGAGCGCGCCGTCGAACCATGCGAAGGTGAAGGTGCCATTGCCGCCGTTGACAGTCGCGGTGAGCGTGGCCGTTTGTCCGGAGGGATAGGCGCCGCCGCCGGAAATGGAGACCGAGGTCGGTGGCTGGCACACCGGACCGTTGCCGTAGACAAACGAGAGGGCTTCGATGTCCCACGATTGCAGGACGCTGGTGGTGACGGTCGAGGCCATCACCGCGTTGGATGCGAAGGGAGTCCCCTGATCCGAATGGCGGAATCCGACGGCGTGACCGATTTCATGCGTGATCAGTACCGCGTACTGGCCGGCGGTGATCCCGGGGCGAATGATGATGTCGGCGTCGCTGATGCTCACAAACGTTTCGCCGTGGAATGTGTGGGTAACGTTGCCGGCGCCGAAGGTACAAGCCATCCCGCCATCGCAGACGCCGATGTCAGGACCGGAGTACCCGAGGTAGACGACGTTGACGCCGTCGTTTTCGTCCGGCGTGGGGGATGGCGACGTTCCGGCGTACGAGGGGACGATGAAGGAGCCGGGCTCATTGGTCCAG
>JBAVBF010000318.1:0-5780 GCA_049586115.1 Thermoanaerobaculia bacterium
CTGCGCGGTGAAGGCCATTACGAAACCCGCCTCGATCAGCGCTACAGGTACGAGCGCTACCGCGGCATCATGCGTTGGTCACGAGGGCGTGCTTGAAACGCAATCGTGTGTTGTACGCGACGTGCGGCCTATCAGTCGTGCACAGATGGGTACTGCGGTTCTGGTATGTTCTCCTGGAGTCCCGTTCGCGAAATTCCGGATCTGGTCCATCCAATCAGAAGCGCGAGGAGGAGAGTGTCATGAAGAAGGTCGTATACGTCCTGTCCGTCCTGATTCTGCTGAGCACCGGATGCAAGAACAAACCACCCGAATCGACAGAGACGGACGCCACCAAGCCGACTACGCCGGATTCGGTGGCGACTGATTCCGTCCGCACCGATCGAGGCTCGACGACAGTAAAGGCCAAAGTGGATTTCGTAGGCTTGGTCTGCCACATCTGGGACAAGCGGGAGGCCGGCGTGGAGCGAGCAATCGTGCTGCGAACGCCGACAAGCGGACCGCTGCACCACAAAATGACCATAGGTTTGCCCCCTGAATCGAAGGCCGACGTGGTCAAGCTCAAACTACCCATCGATCCGGTCGGCAAGTGCCCTGACGGATCGACTTGCAGCGTTCTGATGGACGGCGTGGCGTTTCAGTTCGTCGATGCTGATGGCAAACCGCTCGGAGCTGCGTTTGTGCCGAATCAGAACTTCAAGGACTTTGTGACTCATCTCAGCGCCGTGCCTCACGCCGCGAATCCTTTTGAGAAAAAGGAGAATCTTATCGATGCCGTTTTTGATACGGTGCCTCAGAAGAACGATCCCGTGGTTGCCGGCTGGTTCGCTCTCGCCGGCGGGAACGGCGACGCCAGCAAGTTCTTCTGCAAAGGGAAATTTGAGGGCGACTCGGAGGAGCACGATTTTGTGGACCATGCCACCGTCACGTTCACGATCCCGAAAGGGGGAAGACTGCAGGCGTTTCTAGGCGGAGACACTCAGTGGAGAGACATCGCCATCCCGGCGTCGGATTTCGACATTACGGTGGACAATGACGCCGCCACTCACTTGTTTGCCTCCCATTTCGGCGAATATGCGCGCCTGCACAAGAAAAAGGACAGTGCCGAACCTGAGCTCCACTTGCCTACCGTCGTCATCGCGAATACGCAGATCTGCACCGACACTACGACCACGATCGGCGTAGATGCGGTTCCCGGATGCTCCAACTCATCATGGCCATGATCCTGGGGATAGGATGAGAACTATAGGTACTTGTGCATGGATCCTCGCGTTGTGGTTCGTCCCGATCGCAGCCACCGCGGCGAATGACTGCAAAGACCTTGGAGCAGGTGGTCTTCGCCCGGATTCGGTGCCGGGGCGGCTGGTGGTTAAACCGAGAGACGAGGCCCGATTTCAACAGCTCCTCGCCGGCGGCTTGAGCCAGATCGAAGGGGAGAAGCTCGCCATCCGCAAGATCGGAACCACCGGCTACTACACCATAGATAGCCGATCCAAGCAGACGCCGGAGATATTCAGCCCGTTCTTCCGGCAGAGCGGAAGCTTCGAAACGATCCAAGCGGATCCCGCAGTTGTCGGGCTCGTGTTACCTCTCGAAGCGGAGTTTCGCGACGGAAACATGTGGGGGTTGGAAGCCATCCATGCGCCGGAGGCGTGGGACTTCGGTACGGGGAGCTCGGTCGTCGTCGTGGCAGTCATCGACAGCGGTATCGATCGCAACCACGTCGATCTGAAGCGGAACACATGGAATATCCAAACGCCATTTGTGCTAACCGGGACGAACTTCGTCGCCAATTGCCGGCAAAACGACTTCGGATTCGACGCGATCGACGGCAGTTGCACGCCGGTCGTGCGGAGCCAGCATGGTACGGTCGTTAGCGGGATTATCGGAGCAGATGGCAAGAACAACGGAAAGTTCGTGGTCGGAGTTAATTGGACTGTCACCCTTCTGCCCGTGACGCTCCTGGACGAAAACAGCATCGGATGCGCATCTCGCGCGGCGGCCGCGCTCGAGTTCGTAAGTCTGGTGAAGCAAAAGGGTCTTGCGCCGGTACGCGTGGTGAACCTGAGTTGGGGAATGCTCGGCCCTTCGCAAGCGGTCAAAGATCAGCTCGATGCGCTCGCGCGTGAAGACGTGGTCATCGTGGCCGCCGCGGGAAATCAAATCGTGCCTCCCGTAGGAAATCAAGGTTGCACCGCCCGAAAGACGCTATTTCCCGCCGCCTACAAGACAGTGCCGACGCTTATCAGCGTGGGCGCGACGAACGAGGCAGGCGATCGTTCACCGATCAGTAATTGTGACAACACGGTCATCGACATAGGCGCGCCCGGAGAGCACATTCGAACGACGATTCCGAACAATCAGGTAACATTCGCCGCGGGGGGCACATCGCTTGCTGCCGCATTCGTCACTGGCGCCGTCGCGCTCATGGCCTCGCAGTGTCCTCAGCTCAATGCGCTCGCATTGAAGAATCTCATTCTCGACAGCGCGCCCCGGCGCACGAACCTCGCCGCGGATTTCATCAATGGCCGGATCCTCGACCTGAAGGCTGCGGCGTTCGCGTGTCGCGCGTTACACTGATTCCCTGATCCGATTCGCTTCCGATCGCCGAAACGTCCGCTACCGCATCGTTGCGCTTGCAATCGGTGCTGCTGTCGCCGCTGTTCTGGTCAATGCCTCAATTCCGCTTGCCATGAGAGCGCTGCGCGCGTGGCGTCTTGAACGTGCTGTGGCGAAGTCGGGCCGCCGCTGTATGAATGCGCGCCTTACCGACCTCGCATACGCACCGCGTCCGGAGACGAAGTGCACATCGAGCGCTTCTGTTCGCGCGGCCGCGAGCGCGATCTTGCTTCGCGACCGCTCGGCCTACGCACGCGGAACAGCATTTCTCGTCCTCGATGACAGCGAAGCAGCCGTCGAGCAGTTTCGGGAAGCAGCGCGATTGGAGGATTCGAAGGCGTTGTCGGATCTCGGCGCCGCACAGGTCACCGAGGCAGAAGATCTCGACGCATGGGAGCCGGCCATCGACGCAATTGTTGCCACGCGACGCGCGATCGAGCGATCCCCGAAGCTTGCGCCGGCGCACTTCAATCTCGCACTCGCGCTCCAGCGCGTAGGGCTTATGGCCGAAGCGTACGCGGAATTCGAGGCGGCAGCGCGCCTGGAACCTGGTTCCTCATGGGCCGCTGAGGCACTTCAACGGGCCTACGCGATCCCTCGTCGCGCCGTTTTCGACGAGTGGAAAGGCACCGAGCAGCGGCTGAACGTTACATCTGATCCTGAGGCTCGAAAAGTTCTTATTCTTCAGAACGCCTACCTCGCACGGATACAGGCGGAGGGCCCGTACCTGACCTTATGGGCGGACGCGACAAGCCGTGGCCGCGCTGCTGAAGCACGCGCGGCTCTCGACCGCGCATCGATGATAGCTTCCGTTCTTCGCGATGCGTCGGGCGAGCGCTTGGCGTTCGATGCGGTGGCCGCCATCGACAAGGCCGAGTCGAGCGGCAGAGCTCTCGCGTTTGCGGAGGCCCACCTCACCTATCTGCAAGGACGTTTGGCCCGGAAGAACCGCGACGAGAGCCACGCGATCGATCTTCTCTCGGCCGCGGCTGTGCAACTCGCCGCGGGAAACTCTCCTCTGCAATACGTCGCGCGGTATTACGTCTCGGGTGCGCTATACGAGCAGGGGCGAATCAACGAAGCGTTGGCCGTGCTCGAATCGTTGGAAGCGGAAGCGCTGGAGTCTCGCGGGTATCGAGGGCTGGCCGCGCAGCTCGGATGGGAGCACGGCATTTGCCTCGAGCTTCGCGGCGACTACGCTGCCGCTCTTGGGATTTTCGATCGCTCACGCGCCATTGCGGACGCAGAAGGAGAACATGATCTCGCGGCGCGGTTCGATGGTCTGGCTGCGGAGGCCCTCGAATACCTCGGCGAATCGAAAGAGGCGTGGGGACGCCGCAGCCGAGCACTTTGCGACTATGCGCGTAGCGGCCGATCCGACATCAGAACAGCCGTGACGCTCACGTCTACGGCTCAGATTCAGATAGCCGGGCGAAACTGGTCGCGTGCGGAAGTTCTGCTCGATTACGCAATTCCAATCGCTGCTGAAGCGGGCGACGCACGCGTAGCGGCTCAGGCATTTGCGAAGCGTAGCGTCGCTCGCGATGAGCTCCATGACCCAGCAGGAGCGGCTCGCGATCGTGCGTACGCCCTACGCTGGGCGAAGCGCATCGACGCCGTTTCCCGGGAACGCCTGAAGATCGAGATCAACATCGCGGAAGGAGTTGCACTACGCGTCTTGTCTCCACGTGCGGCGGTTACGCAGTTCACTGCCGCCATCGAGTTGCTGCACAAACGTGGTCAAACCGCGTTTCTCCCGCGCCTTTTCTTCGAGCGCGCGCGCGCTCAGGAGGCGGCAGGCGATCTCGTCGGCGCAGACAACGATCTTCGTTCCGGAATCGAGGTCGTGGACCAATGGGAACGGTCGGTTCCTACCATTGAACAGCGCGCGGCGATCGGTGTCTGGAGCGAGGCGATGCGGCGCGATCTCATCGCCCACGCGCTTACGAGAGGAGACGTCGCGTCCGCGTTCGCCTACGCCGACGACCGGATTAGCGCCGCCAATCTTCGAACGCCGCCGGATTTCATTCGGAAGAGCACTGTGCTGCGCGAAATGCAGACGGCACTTGCACACGATGCAGCCGTTCTGGAATTTGTCGTCATACGAGGGGAGGTCATCATCTTCGTCGTTCGCCCATACGCGGCGCATGCGTTTCGCCTCCCGTCGAGTGCGGTACGGATTGCCGCGGTTGCCGACGCAATGCGTCGTGCTCCGGATGAGGCGCTCTCGGAGGCCGCCTCCTCTCTTTACGACTTGGTGCTTGCGCCGGTCTGGAAATCGCTTCGAGGAGCCAAAACCCTCGTGATCATTCCTGTTCCCGAGTTGAGCGCAATTCCATTTGGAGCGCTACGCGATCGCGCGCGCAATCGCTATCTAATCGAAGATGCGTCGATCGTGCTCGCGCAGACCGCAAGTGCTGCGATCGCATCCTCCCGGTCCACGCCGCGCCCTGGCAACGGCGTCATCGTGATCGGCAGCGACGGGTTCGATCATCGGCGCCATCCTGATGTACTCCCATTGCCGAACGCCAGGCGAGAAGCGATGGCCATCGCGTCACTGTGGAGATCGGGCCACGCATTGGTCGGAGTGGATGCGAACGTCGATCGTCTCCGACGCGATCTTCCCGAGGCAGCCGTGATCCACTACGCCGGGCATATCGTCGGGCGCGGTACCGACTCGCGCCTCCTTCTCGCGCTGGAACACAACGAGGACAGCCTCACCTCTCGCGACATTTCGGAAATGCCGCTCCGCGCCAAGGTCGTAGTCCTTGCTGCCTGTCGCGGTTCGGGAGCAAGCTCGCCACAGACGATCATCGGTGATATGGCCAGCGGTTTCCTCGGCGCGGGCGCGCAGGCAGTCATCGCGAGTGCAACCGATGTCGATGATGCAGACTCACTGCGAACTATGCGTCGCCTGCACTCGTTTCTCGTCGCGGGTTCCGATGCCGCCGAAGCCGTGAGGCAGACAGTGATAGTGGATCTCGCTGAAGGGCATCGCACACCACTGTCGATTCGTTTGATGGTGCATGGTGGATCACAGGCCGTCGTCGACCATTGACATCAAGGCCGCCTCGTCGATTGGGAGGCTGCGCAAACAGCGCAACTGTACGAGGCTCACAAGGATCCCGATGGAAGGCGGTCACGGCGTTTCGTTTGGTCGCTCG
>JBAVBF010000319.1:0-3748 GCA_049586115.1 Thermoanaerobaculia bacterium
GGCCGGTCCGGCGTACGCGCAGCTCCTCGTCACCGGCGATCAGAAAACCGCCGACGCGCTGGCGGCGAAAGCGATCGATCACGGCTTCATGACCACCTACGTCGAGCGCGCCGGCACGTCCTTCAAAGTGCGCGTGAAATTCAATTCGGAAGCTGAGGCGCGCGCGAGCGAGGCGAAACTCAAAGAGATTTCGAAGGACGTCTGGTTCGTGAAGTGACCGGCAAGGCGATCGAACGCCGCCTCCGTACGTTGGCCGACGCAACGATCGCCGAACATCATCTCCGTTTCTTCAAATGCGGTCCCGGCCAGTACGGCGAAGGCGACGCCTTCCTCGGCATCATCGTTCCGTCGCTGCGGACGCTGACGAAGGAGCTCGCGCCGATTCCTGCGGCCGAGGCAGTCGCACTGTTGCAATCGAAATGGCACGAAGCGCGGCTGCTGGCGTTGATGATTCTCGTTCGCAAGTACGAACGCGGCGACGATGCGATGCGTGACGAGATTTATCGCAGCTACCTCGCGAACACGCAGCGCATCAACAACTGGGACCTCGTCGACGCGTCGGCGCCGAACATCGTTGGCGCGTACCTGCTCGAACGCGACCGGGCGCCGCTCTACGATCTCGCGAAATCAGAATCGCTCTGGGAACGTCGCATCGCCGTCATCGCCACGCAGCACTTCATCCGCCACGATGATTTCGACGACACGTTCCGCATCGCCGAAATCCTCCTCGACGATCGCCGTGACTTGATCCACAAGGCCTCGGGCTGGATGCTCCGCGAAGCAGGCAAACGCAATCAGCCACTGCTCAAACGCTTCCTCCGCAAGCACGCGAAGCGAATGCCGAGGACGATGCTCCGCTACGCGATCGAACGGCTCCCGCAGGAACTCCGCGCGCAGTACATGGCGCGATAGTTACGATTCGTCTCGTCGGCGCGACCGCATCAACGTTTCACACAATCGAGAACGCGCGTTTCGGTGCCGCCGGCTTCGACGTTTACTAATGCGCCGATCGTTTTCGCGATGAACGTCGGCGCGACTTCGTCGCTCCACGTTCCCTCGGCGATCCCTCGGCCGAAGAGCAGCAGCGGGACATGCTGATCGTCCTCGACCGCTTGGCCGTGCGTGGCGCCGGTATTCGAATAGCCCCAGATGTAGCCGGGATTGAGCGTGACGAGAACGTCGCCGCTGCGGTCGGCGCGGAAGGAGAGTCGCATCGCGTTTTCGACCGCTGACGACTGCGGATCGACTTCGATCAATTCGCTGCTCGTGAACGCGGCACGGATGCCGTGAATCTGTTTCGCCGCGTCGCGCAACGCGCGCTTCACGCGTTCGCTGTCGAGATGTGCGGTGGCTACGCGCGGCCAGCTCAGATACAGCGCCGGCTCTTCGAAGTAACTCACCAACGCGTCGGTCAACGGGGTTTTGTCTGTGACTTTGAGTCCAAGGGTTTTTGCTGCGAGGTTTTCCAACAGGCGTCGGTCGGGCGCGAGATCGGCGAACGTGGTGGCGGTCTTCGTCGGATTGTGGAAGTCGACGCGGCCGGCGTCGCGTCCCATGTCGCGCGCGACCTCGGGGATCGACTGCACGCCATGGTCGGCGGTGATCGCGACGGTGTAGCGTCCGCTGAATTTCTGATCGAGCCAGTTGAAAAATTCTTCGAGCTGGCGATCGATGCGCATGACGGAGTCAGCGACCTCCAGCGAATCGGGACCGTAGGCGTGGCCGAGGTAGTCCTGCGAGGAGAGGCCGACGAAGAGGAGATCGGGCGAGGCGTCGTCGGTGCCGAGGTGCTCGTCATCGATGATGCGCTCGGCCAACCTGAGCACGAGATCGTTGCCGAACGGCGTGTAGGTCAGTTCATCGATGTTCGCGATCGGATGCGGAAACTCCACGCCGAGGTTGCCATGCTTCGTCTTGTATTTGCGAAGTGACGCCGGATCGTGCGTGAGGCGTGCGAGATCGGCGTCCGGGATGAACGGCGATTGCGTCCATTCGCGATGCTGCGTCAGGACTGCGGGCACCGAGGCGTTGAACGCCTTCAACATCGTCCGATTCGCGTGGTAGTAGCTGCTCGACGTGAAGCCGGGCATCTTCGGATCGAACCAGTACGCGGCCGTGGCTTTGCGTCCCGCCATGAGAATCGCGGCGCGATCCTTGAGCGCAATCCCGACCACTTTCGATCCCGCCGTTTTCTCCTGCAGCCGGTCGCCCAGCGAGTCTGAATCGAGATTGAGCGGCGAGAACCCTCCGATCGTGCGGTTGTCCTCGGCGCAGTAAACAGGCGTCGCAGTTGTGCGATCGAGCCAAGTGTTGGCGACGATGCCGCTACGCGCAGCGACGTATCCCGTTCCAATCGCGGCGTGCCCGGGTCCGGTGTATGTGACCGCGTACGGATACAACGCCCGCGTGAAATTCGCGCCGTGCCTGATGGCGCGATTGAATCCGCCGTCGGAGAGGTAGGGCGCGAATCTGGTCAGGTATTCGTAGCGGAATTGGTCGACGGAGATGACGACGATCAGGTCGGGGGGCTGCGCGTTCAGCGGTAGCGCGAGAACCAGGAGGAGTAAGAGCCGACGCATCCGAGCATCTTACGGGGAACGGTTCACGCGGAGATGGGGAGAGGCGGAGGGAGGGAGGTGGTTGACGATTCGGCGGAGGCCTTCTTTTAGCGTGGCGCCGCCGAAGTTAATCAGGAGGCCGACATGGAGATTGGTGAGTCGGAGATACGTTAAGAGTTGTTTGGCGTGGACTGGGGCGAGTTGCTCCAGAGATTTGATCTCTACGATGACTCGCGCGTCTACGAGCATGTCGAGACGAAATGCGTTGTCGAACGCCATTCCCTCATGTTCGAAGCTGATCGTTTTCTGCCGCTCGATCGCAAAGCCGCGGTTCGCGAGCGATCGCGCGAGCGCGGCCTCATAAACAGACTCTAACAATCCCGGCCCGAACTTTCGATGAATTTGAATCGCCAAGTCGACGATAGCGCCCGTAACCTCGTCCAATTCCTGCATTGCTTCTCTCCGTCTTTCTCCGCCTCTCCGCGAACTCCGCGTGAAAACGTTCCCTCGGAATCCCCGCAAACGCAAGAAACTCCACCATTGGTAGGATCACGCGCATGGTCAAGAAGACGACGAACCAGCAAACCACCACTCCTCAACTCGAAGCGCTGAGGAAAGGGCAGGCGAAAAAGCGCTCTACGGTCGATCCGTCGCACATACTCGACAAGGCCATCTACCAGCTCTGGGAGACCATCAACGATCTCGATCAGATCCAGCCCGAGCGGGTCGAGCATTACCGCGTGTCGGTATTCGGCAGTTCGCGGATTCAGCGCGGCGATCCCATTTACGATCAGGCCAAGAAGCTCTGCTACGAGCTGTCGCGGCTTGGAGCGGACATCGTCACGGGCGGCGGGCCGGGATTGATGGAAGCGGCCAACGCCGGCGCGATGGAGGGGCAGACCGAGAGCCATTCGCGGTCATTCGGACTGGCCATTCATCTGCCGACCGAGGAGTCGGCGAATGCGTTCGTGAACAAAGTGTTCCGGCACCGGACGTTTTTTTCGCGGCTGCATCACTTCATCCGGTTGTCGTCGGCATTCATCGTGTTGCCGGGCGGCATCGGAACGGCTCTGGAGCTGTTCATGGTGTGGCAGCTCATTCAGGTCAAGCACGTCACGGAGCATCCGCTCATCCTGGTCGGTACAATGTGGGGCGGTCTGATCGACTGGATCAACGAGTCGATGATCACG
>JBAVBF010000320.1:0-15065 GCA_049586115.1 Thermoanaerobaculia bacterium
TCGATTGCTCTGGAACTTCCGACCTCGGACCTTTTTCCGAACGGCATTCCTCACAATGGAACGCTCAATGCGGCATCCACGGACAGCCTGCTGCGGATCTGGGTCAGCATCAGCCGCCAGGCCACGCAGACCGTCGACAACAGCAATATCGTGACCGGCCTTCGTGGATCGGGCAACTACGTGCAGGTCGGCCGCAATGCGCTGCCGCTTTTCAATGCCGGCCTGGTCGGAACGCAGCGCCAAACGCTTTATCTGCATACCGATCCGATGAAGGATGTGACGCGCTTCGGCGCCGATATTCTTTATCCGGTTCTCGTTCGCGATGCGGAAGCGCTCGGTATCTACAAAGCGCTCGGCGTTCCTGCGGCCGCTGTAACCACGCTCAAGGGACCTCGCCTCGACATCATCAATGCCATCAACCTCGGGCGTCCGATTCCGGTCGCGGACGGTTCCACAGGCGACGTCATTACACTCGATGCGGCCATTGACTCCCAGTTCCCCAATGGACGCCGCCTCGGTGGCGGAAGCGCGCCGAATAAGCATCAGGTCAATGTGAACACCGTTCTGATCAGCCTCATCGCCGCCGGTGATCCGAATGCAGGTCTCGCCAAAGGCGTAGAGACGAACGATAAGGACTTTCTGCCGCGCTTCCCATTCCTCGCACCGCCCCATCAGGGACTGCTGCAAGGGCACGGCGGTACGAACTCGGTCGTGACGCCGGTGATCCCCGATCCCACCCAGCCGCAGCCCTGAACGATTCACTAACGAATAGGAGATTGACAGCATGAGACGCATATCGCTCATGGTTCTCACAATGGCGGCGGTGATGACCACCTCGGCCTTTGCACAACAACAGCGTGCCCACAGCCTGGCCTTCGCCTCCGATTTTCAGACGGTCCCGGTCATGGCGAACGTCGCCGGCATCGGCGGCGCGTTCCAGTCGTACGTGGCGATTTTCAATCCAACGTCGTCCGCTTTCTCCGTGACGGCGACGCTCTATGACGCATCCGGAACGAAGCGCACGGCGCTGATTCCGCTGGCCGCGGGCGAAGTGAAGACGTATGCGAACTTTCTCGACGCGGTCTTCAGCGGATTCAGCGGCGCCGGTGCCGTGACGTTCAGCAGCCCCGACACCTCGGGCGGCACGCGCAACAACCGCTTCATCGTCAATACCGAGGTGCGGACGGCGGGGACGCGCTACTCGACGCCGATTCCCGTGCTCGAATTCGCCGGCTCCAGCTCGCGCTCATTCGCGCCCGGAATCATGGTCGATTCCAACACGCGCACGAACATCGGCTGCTTCGATCAGTCGGGCGCCGCCAACAGCGTGAAGGCGACCATCCTCGACAACACCGGCACGCAGACCATCGGGACGGTCACGATCAACCTCGCCGCGAACGGCTGGCGTCAAACCGTAGTGAACTCGATCGTCAGCAACGGCAACGTGCAGTTCGATCCAGCCGACTCGGCCGTCTGCTACGCCGTCGTCGTCGACAACGCTACGAACGATGGGCGCTTCATCGCAGCTGCCGAGTACAAGCCGTAATTTCCTCACGCAGGGCGGCGCCGCCGCCCTGCACAGTGAATCTACGGCTCTTCCGCTCCGGCTTGCCACCACGATTCTGATCTCAGGCCGGGGATTCTCTGAAAGTGCTTCAGGTTGCGGGTCACTACCGTGAGTCCGTGCTCAAGGGCGGTTGCGGCGATCCAGACATCTTCGATTCCGATCGGCTTGCCATGCGCTTCGAGCGAAGCCAAAAGGTCCCCTGCACGGACGGCTTCCGCTTCACCGAGTGAGAGGACGTCGACTCGGCTCAGAATCTCCCGAGCAATTCGTTCCCAGAGGCGTGCACCGTGAGCGAGGCGCGCCGTTCCGTGACGAAGCTCAGCAACGCAGATCGCCGCGGTTACGACGTCGCTCGCCGGTGTGTCGTTAAGCTTCTGAAGAAGCGGCTGGTTGGGATCCTTTCGTATGACTTCGGAGAGGACGTTTGTGTCGAGGAGATACTTCAACGCTTGCTTCTCTTGCGCGGCTTGGGGAGCGTCCTAGGACGGTGTGTTTCCCGTTTACTGACGATCTCCTCGACCGCCGCAAAGAAAGGATCGTCGTCAGGCAACCAGCCACGTACGGCTCCGAGGCCCTTTTCAGAAGCGCGGCGCTTGGGTGTCCCGCTACCATGAGCGAGCGAACGCATGAATGCAATGGCCTCTCGTGCGGCCTCGGCATCGACCGTGCGGCGGCTGGTAACGGGTCTTACGTTGACGTGATCGAGAGCCTCACGAATGAGCTGAGCCTCCGTTACGCCGCGCTGACTGGCCCGCTTTTTCAGCATCCGATCCTGGCGGGGCTCGATGTAGACCTGCTTGCGAATCATCGCTCGCGATTTCATACATCGCAATATACATCATCGCGCTACTTCGCCGCTTCTGCCTCGCGCCGCGCGGTCGCTTCGCGCTCGTCCTTTGCGGACATCGGCGGGTTGTACGCCGGGATGCCGGTGACCGCCTCGCCGATGACCAGGTTGTGAATGTCGTGCGTGCCCTCGTAGGTTTTTACCGACTCGAGGTTGAGCATGTGGCGGATGACGGGGTACTCGTCGCTGATGCCGTTTGCGCCGAGGATGTCGCGGGCGGAGCGGGCGGATTCGAGGGCGATGTTCACGTTGTTCATCTTGCCCATCGAGACGTGATGCGGTTTCAGTTTGCCCTGATCCTTGAGCCGTCCCATCTGCAGCGCGAGCAGTTGACCCTTCGTGATCTCGGTGATCATCCAGGCGAGTTTATTCTGCACGAGTTGGTGCGACGCGATCGGCTGTCCGCCGAACTGGATGCGTGATTTCGCATAGGTCCGCGCCGTTTCGTAGACCGACATCGCTGCGCCGAGGGCACCCCAGGCGATGCCGTAGCGGGCTTGAGTGAGACAGCCGAGCGGGTACTTGATCCCGTTCGTTTCGGGTAGCACGTTCTCGGCGGGGATGCGGCAGTCTTCGAAGAAAAGCTGCGAGGTCACGGACGCGCGCAGCGAGAACTTGCCCATGTGGTAGGCAGTGCTGAAGCCGGGCGTGCCCTTCTCGACGAGGAAACCGCGGACGACGCCGTCGTGCTTGGCCCAGACCACGGCCACGTCGGCGATGGAACCGTTCGTGATCCACGCCTTCGCGCCGTTGAGCACCCAGGAGTCGCCGTCCTTGCGCGCGTACGTGCGCATGCCGCCGGGATTGGAGCCGAAGTCGGGTTCGGTCAATCCGAAGCAGCCGATTTTTTCGCCGGCGGCGAGCTTCGGAATCCAGTAGTCGCGCTGTTCTTTGGATCCGTATGTGTAGATCGGATACATCACCAATCCCGACTGCACCGACGCGAACGAACGCAGGCCGGAATCGCCGCGCTCCAACTCCTGCATGATCAGTCCGTACGCGACCTGGTTGAGGCCGGGGAGGTCGTACTCCTTGATCGTGGCGCCGAAGAGACCCATCTCGGCCATCTTGGGGATGAGATGCATCGGCATCTCTTCCTTGCGGTTGGCTTCTTCGATGATGGGGATGACTTCCTCATCGACGAAATCGCGCACGGTCTGGCGCACCATCAGCTCCTCCTCGGAGAAGAGCGAATCGATATCCATGTAATCAACGCCGGGAAAACTGGGCACGGTGAGGCTCCTTCGGTGCTGCGATTTAGGGAGGCGATGATATCGCAGGGTCTCGAGCGCTACGTTTTCCGTGCCGTGTAGAGCAGGTGGGGATGCGGATATCCGAAGTCGATGCGCTTTGACCGCGCGCCTTCGAAGCCGAGGCGTTGCAGGCGGGCGACGAACTCCGCGGGCGATTCGTAGGTGAACGATTCGCCGAGCGTGAGTCCGAGGGCGCTCGCGCCGCGTTCCTGAATCGCGTTCCATCCGTTCTTGAATCGGGCGGTTGGATCCTGTTCTTTGATGATCACGATTCCGCCGGCTCGCAGGCGTGCGAGACAGCGCAGCAGCAGCGCGTCCCATTCGTCGAGCGGGATTTTGTAGAGGACGTCGATGATCGAGATTGCGTCGAAGGTGCCGGCGACTACGGCATCGAATCCGATGACGAATTCGATGCCGTCGATGGGCCGCACTTTGCGCGCGTCCGGTTCGACGGCGACGACACGACGCGGTTGCGCCAGCACTGCGAAGAGGCCGTGTCCCGCGCCGATGTCGAGGAGCGATCCGTTTGGCGGTAGCGCGTTCAGCACGCGCAGCATCGGCGACGTCAGGAAGCGGAGCAGGATGTGGATGCGGTCGCGCGGCGCGCGTTTGCCGAAAAAGCGGTGCAGTACGATTAGCGCGCGGATGAATCCCACACGAGCGATTGTACGGGGCTGGTGGCGCGAGGCGCTCGGCGCCGCGCTGGTGTTGGTCTCGCGCGTCCTTACCGCGCCGCGGACGCCGTGGGAGAACGACGAGTTTTTGTTCGCCGAGGCGGTGATCAAGTTTGACCCGTCGCGGTATCACCCGCATCCTCCGGGATTTCCGCTGCTGGTGCTGATCGGAAAAGTGTTCGCGTGGTTCATCCACGATCCCTGGCGAGCGCTGGTCGTCTTCAGCATCCTCGCGGCGCCGATCGGATTCGTGGCCATCGCCCGCGCATTCCGCAATTGGATCGACGATCCCAATCTCGCGATTTGCGCCGCGCTGATTTACTACTTCTCGGCGTCGATGCTGGTGCACGGCACGCTCGCACTTTCCGACGGGCCGGCCATGATGTTTCTTGGATTGGCGCTCTTCGCGATCAGCAGTCCGCACGACGCCGAGCACGATCGCAACGCCATCGCCATCGGCATCTGGACCTCGGCGGCGATCGGGACGCGTCCTCAACTGCTCGTGCCGATCGCGCCGATGCTGATCATCGCGCTGTTGCAGATGCGCACGATGCGGAAGCGCTCGGCGTGCGTG
Organism: Thermoanaerobaculia bacterium; assembly: GCA_049586115.1. Classification (GTDB taxonomy): domain Bacteria; phylum Acidobacteriota; class Thermoanaerobaculia; order Gp7-AA8; family Gp7-AA8; genus JADGNZ01. The sequence continues at coordinate 4,916 of JBAVBF010000320.1, forward strand.
ATCGCGTTCGGATTGCTTTCGGTGATGTGGTTTCTGCCGCTGGTCGATGCCGCGGGCGGACTCGAAGCGACGCGGATGTACGAAACAAAACAGGCGCAATACGTGGCCGCTCACGATGCGACGATCTCGCGCGGCGGCCGTTCGATGGCGCAACTGGCGGTGCGCTTCCTCTTCCATCCCTGGGGGACGAAGTACGTGACGCTCCCGCTTTTCGCGTGTGTTTTTCTGGGCATCGCCGCGTTCGTGCGCCTGCTGCGCCGCGACGGGTCCTGGTCGACGCTGTGGCCGCTGGTGGCATTCACGATCACACAGGTGCTGTTCGAGCTCGCTTTGATGGATCCGGCGGATGCGGCGCGCTACAGCCTGCCGATCATGATCGCGGTCGCGCTCCTTGCGATCCTGGGGATCGACGTCGTGCGACGCAGCGTAAGGATCGCCGCGACGCCGCTGATCGTGACCGCGATCGTTGCGATCGTCACGCTTGCGTACGTCTGGCCGCTCGTCGGACCGCGTACGAAGATCGCGTCGCCGCCCGCCGCCGCGGCGGCGTTCGCGAACGCGCAACTCCCGGCGAACAGCGTCATTGCGTACGACGTCTCACTCCACCCGCACGCCGAGTATCTGTTGTCGCGTTTTCGCATCGTGCCGATCGAGAAGGCGATCGCGGAACTGTACGACCGGCCGGACGTTCCGCTGTATCTCATGGCCAATGGCGCGTCGCGCGCGAACGGGGCGCACGTCTTCACCTGGCCGGCCAGCGACGCGTACGAAAAACTGACGCGCGGGCTGTATCGCACGGTGACGATCGTCCCGAGGCCGCCGCGCGAACGCTACCTCGTGGTTCGCGGCGCGTATTCGCTGGAGTGGACGGCGGAGGGCGACGAATGGCGATGGCTCGCGCCCGACGCGACGATCCGGCTTCCGCGCGCGCACGGCAGCGAAGCCGTGCTGACGCTTCTCTTTTCGCGAGACGTTCCGTACGAAGTGAACCCGGTGCAGATCTCCGTCAATGGCCGCGATGTCGCGATCGTCAACGTCGGCCGAGAGCCGGTGATCGCGAAGGTGCCGCTGCCGCCCGAGCCGCAAGTCGACATCCGTCTGCGCTCCGCGCATTCGTTCTCGCCCGGCGCGTTGCTGCACCACGCCGACCCGCGCACGCTGGCCGTGCAGTTGACGAGCGTGGTCAGCCAGTAGCGCTGACGGGTTATCATTCGCGGTGAGTGTCCACTCCCTCCGTTTCGCTGGTGATCCCGATGTTCAACGAGGAGTTGAATATCGAACACGCGATGACCGCGGCCGTGGAGGCGTGCACGAAGTACGCGGATGATTACGAAATCATCATCGTCGACGACGCGTCCACGGACCGCTCGCCGTTTCTCGTGGCCTGCCGCGCGGCGGAGAATCCGCGCATTCGGATGATCCGCCACGAGATCAATCGCAAGCTCGGCGGCTCACTCAAGACCGGCTTCGCCGCGGCCACGAAGGACCTGGTCCTCTACATGGACGCCGATCTTCCCTTCGATCCCGACGCGCTCGGCCGCGCCATGCGCGCGATGGCGGTGACGGGAGCGGACCTCATCGCCGGCTACCGTCTCGACCGCACGCTCGAAGGCCCGAAGCGCACGCTCTACTCGTATCTCTACAACGGTCTTGTCGGCGTCCTGTTCGGCTGGCCGCACCGCGATATCAACTTCTCATTCAAGCTGATGAAGCGCGAAGTCATCGAGGCCGTGGAGTTGAAGTCGGAAGGTTCGCTCATCGATGCCGAATTGATCGTGAAAGCGAAGAACCGCGGATTCACCATCCAGCAGATCGGCCTCGATTACTTTCCGCGCATACGAGGGGAGTCGCATCTTTCATCGCCGCGCGTGATCTTCAAAATTTTTCGCGAGCTGATCAAGCTCTATCCCGAGATGCGCGAGCGCGTGTCCTTCGAGGAAGTGCAGCGCGTGGTGCGTGAGAAGCGCGAAGCCACCGGTGTTCTCGGCGAAGTCGAAGAGCGGCCGCACACGGCGTGAGCGCGGCGGCTGTGAAACGCCTCATCGTTACCGCGGACGACGTCGGACTGCACCGCGGGATGACCGAGGGCGCGATTCGCGCGCATCGCGACGGCATCGTCACCGCGTGCAGCCTCGTCGCGAACGGCGTCGCGTTTTATGACGCGGTCGAACGGCTGCGCGATGTGCCGTCGCTCGAAGTCGGAGTCCATCTCACGCTGGTCGAGGAGCGGTCGCTGACCGGGATGCGCGTCCCGAACTCGTACGTCGGATTCCTGCTCGGTCAGAAGGACGTCGCCGCAATCGAGCGTGAGCTGCGCGCCCAGATCGAGCGCGTGCTTGCGGCGGAGCTGCGCGTCACGCATCTGAACGGACATCAACACGTGCACATGTGGCCGCACGTCTTCCTGATCGTCAGCAGGCTGGCGGACGAATACGGCATCGGCTATGTGCGGCGCGTGCGCGACCGCGGCGGCAGGGGAGGAATCACGCGGCGTCTCTCCATCGCTGCGCTGAACGCCCTCGGCTCCGGCGGTTCGACGATCGGCGTGATGGAAGCCGGCCACCTCACCGCCGATCGCATCATCGATTTGCTGCGTTACGTAAGAGGGACGACGGAGCTGGTCGCACATCCCGGCATCGACGTCGACGCCTATCCGCACTGGAACTACGACTGGAACGGCGAAACCGCAGCTCTGTGCGATCCGCGAGTGCGCAAGGCAATCGCGGATCGCGGCATCGAACTGGTTGGGCCTAGTGCACGGGAATCCCGCGGCTGAACTCCGAGGTCTGCGTCAGGAACCCCTGATTGATTCCCTGCGGTTCCGGTTTGGCAAACCCGACGTAATGCGTACGTGTGTTCGTGGCCGTGATCCATTGGCCGGTCAGATCGCCATCCGCTGCAAACTGAAAGTGCGTGTCGGGTCCCGCGATAGAGAGCGACCCGATCGACCGCTGCCCTTCGCCGTATCCGGACGGATCGGCCGCATCGCTCGCATAGATATTGATGTTCAGACCGGTGACGGAGATGTTCTTCGTATCGGGAACGTCGCCCTCGATGATCGTCTTGTTCGAGACCGGGTCGAAGCGCGCAATCGTAAGAACCGGGGCGTTCACGGGGTCGCCAAATGTTCCCGGCGCGGATGCAGTCGGCCCGTCCAGGCCGACATCAATGCCGAGTAGCCTGTTCGACCAGATCCGATTGTTGCGGACTGCCACGTCCTTCACTCCCGCGGCGATGGCCACGCCCGTTTCGCCGTTGAACGCGATCACGTTGGCGCCGGAGACAATATCGTGAAATACGGGGAAGGGGTCGCCGCCAACGACCGATCCATATCCACCAGTACCGATGAACACGCCGCTGGCACCGTTCGGCAGCGGCTCGTCGGTGTTTGCCTTCACACCAATACGGTTGTTGGAGATGTTCAGGCGCCCGCTCAACCCGAAGATGCCGCTGAAGGTGTTGCCCGAGATCACGCAGCCGGCGATGTCCGTTGGCAGTCCCGTGGAGTTGAAGTCGTTGCCGTTCGGCACCGAGGTACCGATGCCGCGCGCATTCGGACGCGCGAACGATCCGGTCGGATCGGTGCCGATGAACAGGTCGTGCAATTCGGTCGTGTAGTAGCTGGTGCAGACCGAGGTTGGCGCGGCTACGGAAAGCCCATTCGCGAGGAAGCCGCCGATGGCGAGGTTCGCCACCTCAGCGCCGCAGGTGGCGAGGAGCAATCCATGCCCGTCGACGGAGCCGCCGCCGCTGATCTCGATCTCCGGTCCGTCGGGATTGGCGTTGCCGAAGAAGTTTGCTTGCGTCGCGCCGTCGATGCGCACGGAATACGCGGTGACCGCCGGCAGCGGAGAGTTGACGCGGATCGTTTTCCACGGAGTCGTCGAGGGCTCATCGATGCGGAAGGCGATTAGTGGCTGCAAGTCCGAGGAGGCGTTTGCATCGAGGATCGCCTGCCGAAGCGACCCGGCGCCGGCGTCGGCGGTCGTGGTCACGTAAATGGTGAACCAGAGTTGCGTGCGCGTGCTCGTCGTGTTTGTCGACGGCGGCGCTCCCGGGACGCGTTCCGTTGATGTCGCTGTGAATGCAACGTAGCCGTCGCCATACGAGCGCGGCGCGAAGAGAGTGAGGACAAACGGCGGTGCGTTGCCGCCGGGTGTGGCATTGGAGTGACAGACGACCTGTCCCGCGGCTGGATTAGCGCATCCCTCCGGCAATGCCTTCACCGTGACATCGGAGCGGAACTCGATCGTTGTATCGATGTCGTGCACGGCAGACGCGCGTTGGATGTTGATGGTCAGCGGAAACGGAAACGCCAGATCGACTTTCAAGGGAGCATCGAGCCGCACAATGTCATTGGGATTCGGGTTGATCAGGTCCGCGCCGGCGAGGGCCGCGGTGGCCAGGGTCGATATGATCGCGGCGATGAGTAGCGTCTTCATGCGAATGAGCGTATGCAAGCACGTCGCCGGTCACGCCTATAATCCGCCGCCGCTATGACCAAACGTATTGCTGTGATCCCCGGCGACGGGATCGGTCCCGAAGTCATCGACGCCGGTCTGCGCGTCCTGAACCGCGTCAACGATGCGCGCAACCTCGGCCTGGAGTTCGTCCACTTCGGCTGGAACGCCGACGAGTATTTGCGCACCGGCATCTCCATCCCGCCCGGCGGCATGGACGACATCCGCAACAATTACGCTGCCGTCTACCTCGGCGCGTTCGGCGATCCGCGCATCCCCGACATGAAACACGCCGCCGACATTCTCCTCGGCATGCGCTTCCAACTCGATCTCTACGTGAACTATCGCCCGGTGAAACTTCTCAACGAGCGTCTCTGTCCGCTCAAAGGCAAAAGTGGTCAAGATGTTGACTTCGTCATCTTCCGTGAAAACACGGAAGGCGCGTACGTCGGCATGGGCGGCAATTTCAAGAAGGGGACGAGCGAGGAGATCGCGATCCAGGAGGATGTGTCGACGCGCAAGGGCGTGGAGCGAATCATCCGCTACGCCTTTGAATTCGCGAAGAAGACCGGCCGCAAGTCAGTCTGCATGTCCGACAAGAACAATGTGATGCGCTTCGGCGGCGACCTCTGGCTGCGCACGTTCGAAGAGGTGGCGCAGGAGTTCCCCGGCATCGAGCACTTCCACATGTTCGTCGACGCACTGACGATGCAGATGGTCCGCGCGCCAGAGATGTTCGACGTGATCGTGACCAACAACATGTTCGGCGACATCGTCACCGACCTCGGCGCCTCTCTCCAGGGCGGCTTGGGGATGGCGGCCTCCGGCAACATCCACCCGGGTCGCGTCTCGCTCTTCGAACCAATCCACGGCTCAGCACCAAAGTACGCGGGAAAGGACGTCGCCAACCCAATCGGCGCGATCCTTACCGCCGCGATGATGCTCGAATACCTCGGCCACGGTGCCGAGTCCGCCGTCATCGAGAACGCCGTCATCGCAGCCATCGACGCGAACGAAACGACCACGGACCTCGGCGGCACGCTGGGAACGCGGGCGGCAGGGGAGGCGGTTTTGCGCCGGCTGGAGTTGTGACGGTCGTCGCGCGCGAAGGAGCGCAATACCAATGCAGTCCCGCGCTACTGACTGGTGGTTGAGCAGTTGTGTCGTCGTTGCCATGTGCTTCTTCATGTTCCGCATGCTTCAAAAGCGAGAGCGGCGCTTAACTAGCGCAGGGTTCTATGATGGTTCGAGTCCGAACGCTGCCTATGTCCGGTGAATCCTCAGAACTTCGACAGATGCCGACCGTACGACGGTTCGTTCTTCTGCTCGTTTGGCCGAGTTTGATTGGCACAGGCACGCTCGTGTTCTTTCGAGCATCTAAGATCGCGATCGGGAGCGTGTTCCTGTGTCCTCTCATTGCTACATAATTACGCTGCATCTCGTGGAACCGTGGCTGGAACGGCGGCGACGCGAATAATTGAGCGAGTTCATCTCGCGCGGTTTATCGAGTTCCTGAATGTCGCTCGGTGGTCCGTCGCCCCATCCATAAACGTCACCAGCGTGCTGTTGGCTCTTTCGCTTCGTCAACGGGAATGACCGTCGGCGATATGCTGTCGAAGACAATTGGCTTGCTATCCGAGGCGGCGTCAGCCGTCTCGTTCGATTTGATCCCAACCATTAACTGAAGGAGAGCGTGTGAAGAAACTCTTGATTGGAATCGTGTCGCTGGTTGCGACGACCGCGGTGTTTGGTGCCGAGGGGATGTGGATGCCGCAGCAGATTCCGTCGCTGGCGGCGGAGTTGAAGAAAGCGGGACTGAAGATCGATCCGCAGCGCTTTGCGGATCTCACTGGCGATCCCATGGGCGCCGTCATCTCGCTTGGCGGTTGCAGCGCGTCGTTTGTTTCGCCGGACGGGCTCGTGGTCACGAACCATCACTGCGGATTCGGAGCGTTGCAGTTCAACTCCACGCCGCAGCGCGACCTCATCACGAACGGCTTTTTGGCAAAAACGAGAGATGAGGAGCTGCCGGCCGGTCCCGGCTCGCGCATCTTCGTCACCACGAACATCGAAGACGTCACCGCGCGCGTCACCGGCAACGTGCCGGCGTCGCTGTCGAACATCGACCGCGAGAAAGCGATCGATCGCAGCATCAAGCAGCTCGTCGATGAGTGCGAGAAGCCGGGCGGCGTTCGTTGCCGCGTGGCCTCGTTCTTCGAGGGCTCGCAGTACCTTCGCACCACGCAGATGGAAATCAAGGACGTCCGGCTCGTCTACGCGCCGGCGCTCGGCATCGGCGACTTCGGCGGCGAGACTGACAACTGGATGTGGCCGCGTCACACCGGCGACTGGTCGTACCTCCGCGCCTACGTCGGTAAGGACGGCAAGCCGGCCGATTTTTCGAAGGACAACGTGCCGTATCACCCGGCGCACATCCTCAAGGTTTCGACGGAGAGCGTGAACCCGGGCGACTTCGTCCTCGTCGCGGGCTACCCCGGACGCACCTTCCGCTACCGCACCGCCGCGGAAGTCGGGAACATGCAGAGCTACAGCTATCCCTCGACCATCAAGTACGCCACGGATCTGAACAACATCCTGCGCGACCTCGGCAAGAACAACAAGGCTGTTGAGATCGCGAACGCGAACCGCATCAAGGGCAACGACAACGTGCTGAAGAACTACACCGGCACGCTGACCGGCTTCAACAACTTCCACATCGTCGCGCAGCGCCAGAAGCGCGAAGCCGATCTGGCCGCGTACATCGCCTCGCATCCCGATGCCGCGAAGTACAAAGACGTGATGAATCAGATCAACGCGCTGCAGCAGCAGTCGATTGCCAACCAGCAGCGCGACACGGTCCTCGGCTGGCTCGCCCGCAGCTCGCCGATGCTGGGGCAGGCGTTCACGCTCAACCGGCTTTCGATCGAAAAGGCCAAGACCGCCGACATCGATCGCGAGTCGGGATTCCAGCAGCGCGACTGGCCGCGAATCACCGAGGGGGTGGTCCGCGCGCAGAAGAGCCTCGAGCCGAACAGCGACCGCGCCGGACTGCGCTACTTCCTCAACGAGTCGCAGAAGCTTCCTGCCGGACAGCGCATCGTTCCGGTCGACGAAGCCGTCGCGAAAGCGGGCGGTGTCGACCAGTTCCTCGATCAGCTTTACGCGAACACGAAGATCGGCGATCTCGCGGCCCGCAAGGCCATGATGGATGAGACCACCGCGCAGCTTGCCGCCCGCAATGACTCGATGATCAATCTGGCCGCGGCCATCACGCCGCTCTCGCTCGACATCGAGCGCCAGCAGAAAGAGCTCGGCGGCGCGATGTCGCGCATTCGTCCGATGTACATGGACGCGCTGCGCGCTTCCAGCGGCGGCCGTTTGTATCCAGACGCCAACGGAACGCTGCGCATCACGTTTGGAAAAGTCGAGGGCTACACGCCGCGCGACGGCGTCGTCTACACGCCGCAGACGACTCTCAGCGGCATCGTCGCCAAGAACACCGCATCGGGTGAATTCGACGCGCCGAAGTCGGAGCTCGATGCAATCCGCATGAACAGGACCGCCGGCTACGTCGATGCGAAGCTCGGCGCGGTTCCGGTCGACTTCCTCTCCACGGTCGACACGACCGGCGGCAACTCCGGCTCGCCGACGCTCAACGCGAAGGGCGAGCTGTGCGGCCTGCTGTTCGACGGCACGTACGAATCGCTCGGCTCCGACTTCGTCGTCGATCCCGACATCACCCGCTCGATTCACGTCGATGCCGTCTACATGCTCTGGGTCATGGACGCCGTCGACGGCGCTCACAATCTGCTGCGCGAGATGAACGTGCCGGTGCACTTCGGCAATGCGTCCACCTCCGCGACAGGCAAGTAACGTCAGCCGGATGAGCAACCAAGGGCGGACTTCGGTCCGCCCTTTTTTTGTGTGAAGGCCGCGGCTATAATCGCGGCCCCTCAAATCCTCGGGACTCGTCCCGCCTCAACCAAAAGGAGCAACCCGATGTCCGGCCACAGCAAATGGAGCACCATCAAGCACAAGAAAGGTGCGGCCGACGCGAAGCGCGGAAAGATCTTCACCCGCATCCTCAAGGAAATGACCGTTGCCGCGCGCATGGGCGGCGGCGATCCCGCCGGCAACCCGCGCCTGCGCGCTGCCGTGGCCGAGGCCAAGGCCAACAACATGCCCAAGGACAACATCGAGCGCGCCATCAAGCGCGGCAGCGGTGAGCTCGAGGGCGTGATCTACGAGGAGCTGACGTACGAGGGCTACGGCCCCGGCGGCGTCGCGGTCATGGTCGAGACGATGACCGACAACACCAATCGCACCACACCCGAGATCCGCCACATCTTCGAAAAGTGCGGCGGCAACATGGGCACGCCTGGCTCGGTCCGGTTTCAGTTCGAGCGCAAAGGGTACTTCGCCGTCGAAAAGAGCGCGGCCACCGAGGATCGGCTGATGGAAGTCGCGCTCGAAGCGGGTGCCGACGACTTGCAGAGCGGCGATCCCGAGGTGTTCGAGATCTACACGTCGCCCGAGGCATTCGAACAGGTGCGCGAGGCGCTGGAGAAAAACAAGATTCCGACCGTGGAAGCTAAGCTCGGTCAGATCGCATCGAATTCGATCAGCCTCGACGAGCAGAAGGCGAAGTCGATGATTCGCCTCATGGAAATGCTCGACGATCACGACGACGTGCAGAACGTCTGGACGAACTTCGACGCGCCGGATGAAGTCGACGAAGAGTAGCGCGCTTCTGAGATTCCGACGACTGTCATCCTGAGCCGCCGGAGCTGCGGAGCGCGAAGCGCGGATCAGCGCAGGACGGTCGAAGGACCCGACCCTGGTCATCCGGTTGGGTGGCGGCACTTTACGAGGCGAGTACTGAAGGGTCCTTTGACCGTCCTGCGCGACTACGCCTTCGGCTACGTCGCTCCGGCGGCCCAGGATGACAGCCCAAACCTTCTTCACCGATTTTCGTCTTACCATCCCGACGCTTCGATGAAGATCCGTGCTCAGCTTGTGCTCGCGTGCTTTCTCCTCTCGGTTCTGCCGCTGAGCGTGATCGTCGTCTATTCGTATCGGTCGTCGCGCAGCGCGCTGGAGTCGGCGTATCGCAAGGAAGCGGACGCGCGGACGCGGCAGATGGATCGCCGCCTCACCACGATCCGCGGCGATCTGCAACAGCGTCTGGCCGAAGTGTCGGCGCTGCCGATGCCGGCCGGAGCCAGCGATCACACGCCCGACGTCGGCAACATCCTGATGACCATGGGCGACGCCGCGTCGCTCGTCGACTCGCTCGAGATCCAGCCGATGCGGGTGGCGGCGCCGCAGGTGAGGACGATCGTGCAGGCCATCGGCCGCGAGGCGCCGGCGAATCCCAATGCTCCGCCAGGCGTGCGGCAGCCGCCTCCGCCTCCTCGGCCTGCGCAAGTTGCGGAAGCGGCGGACGCGGATGACGAAGCCGACGCGGAGAACGTGACGCCCGATGCGCCCGACGAGCCCGAGCCGGTGGTGATTCCGATTCCGCCGCCGCCGAAACTGCCGAAGTTCACGATGTCGCCGGAGCAGCGCACGCTCATCAACGAAATCTCCACGCTCGGTACGAAGCTCGGAACGAGTTCGCAAACGATGTCGCCCGAGGAACGGACGGCGACGGAGAAACGAATCCAGCAGCTGCAGAAGGACCTCAACGT
>JBAVBF010000321.1:0-5431 GCA_049586115.1 Thermoanaerobaculia bacterium
GCCGAAGCGGCCACGCACCTCTTCCCCGTAGCAGGCGCAGCGCCCCATCGTCCGGTCCGTTCACACATAACCAGGTCGCAGGCTCCGGAGGAAAACACTCCGGCAAGTTTGATTGAGAGGAGGAAGCATGTCGCAACCATTCATGGGTGAGATCAAGATCATCAGTTGGAACTTTGCTCCAAAAGGTTGGGCGTTCTGCAATGGGCAGTTTTTGCCAATCAACCAGAACCAGGCGTTGTTCTCGATTCTGGGCACGATGTACGGCGGCAACGGCCAGACGACCTTTGCGCTGCCTGACTTTCGAGGGCGTGCAGGGATTCATCAGGGTCAGGGCTTCACCGAAGGTCAGGCCGGCGGCCAGGAGTTTCATACGCTGACCCAGTCCGAGATGCCCGCGCATAATCACTTCGTAAACGGAGTGAATGCGAATGCCAACATCGATACCCCGGCCGGAAACTTTCTCTCCAATATCGTCAGCTTCGCCTATCGCTCGAATCCCACCAATCTCACGACCCTCAATCCCACCGTCGTCTCGAACTTCGGGGGCAGTCAGCCGCACGAGAATCGCCAGCCGTATCTCGTCCTCGGCTTCATCATCGCGCTCGTCGGCATCTTCCCGTCGCGAAACTAGAAGGAGAAAGAACAATGGGTGAGCCATTCGTTGGTGAAATCAGGATGTTCGGCGGCAGTTTTGCGCCGGCCGGTTGGGCGATGTGCGATGGACAGCTGATCCCCATCTCCCAAAATGACGTTCTCTTTAATTTGATCGGTACGACCTACGGCGGAGACGGAGAGGAAACGTTCGCTCTTCCCGATCTTCAGGGACGTATTCCGCTGCACATGGGCCAGGGTCCGGGCATCTCGCAGAGCTATCAAATCGGAGAGCAGGGCGGCGTTGAAAGCGTCACAATCACGTCGAACACGACTCCCATCCACTCTCACGCTTTTCTGGCGTCCGGCGATTCCGCGGATAATCCGAATGTCGGCGGAAATGTCATCGGAACGCCGCCTCAACTGCAGTGGCTTTATGCGTCCAACGCCACGACGCCGTTCAACAGCCAGTCGATCAGCCAGGTGGGCGGCAACCAGCCGCACGAGAACATGATGCCTTTCCTGGTGATCACGTTCATCATTTCGCTCTTCGGCATCTTCCCAACCCAGAACTGAGAGGAGAGAAAAAATGTCGAGTCCTTTTGTTGCAGAAATCCGCATGTTCGCGGGGAACTTCGCTCCGACCGGCTGGGCCATGTGCGACGGCCAGTTGCTGCCAATTTCCCAAAACACGGCTCTCTTTTCGCTCCTCGGCACCTTCTACGGTGGCGATGGCAAGTCGACGTTCGCCTTACCCGATCTCCAGGGCTCGGCGGCAATGCACCAGGGCAATGGCGCCGGTTTGAGCCAGCGCTTCCTGGGTGAGCAGTCGGGAACGCAGACGGTCACGCTCCTACAGTCGGAAATGCCCCTTCACTCTCATAATCTGAACTCCTACACCGTCGATCCGGCGGACAACCGGGTTCCGGGACCGACGATGTCGTTCGCCATCCCGCCGTCCGGCGTCGGCTATTCCAGCGCCACGAGTCCGCTGGTCCAGATGAATTTTCAGGAGTTGAGCGTCGCCGGTTCCAGTTTTCCCCATAACAATATGCAGCCGTTCCTGACGGTGCTGTTCATCATCGCCATGCAGGGCGTATTTCCGCCGCGCGGCTAGAGATCTTCACAGTATTACTTCAGAAGGGCGTGGCGTCTGCCACGCCCTTCCTGTTGTATTGCCCCGTTCCAGTTGCGCGCGAACGCTCACACTCAGGAGTCCCATGCCGCCTGCAGGAATTGTGTATCGACCGAAGACCGACGAGGACCGGGCATTTCTTGCTCAGGTCTACACGAGCACCAGAGCCGACGAAATGGCAATGGTGCCCTGGACGCCGGAGCAGAAGGCCGAGTTTCTGGCCATGCAGTTCGACGCGCAGTGGAAGCACTATGAACAGTACTATCCGGACGCCGATTTTCTCGTCATCGAGAGAAACGGCGAGCCGATCGGCCGGATCTACATCGACCGCATGCCGGAAGAGATCTGCCTGGTAGACATCGCCTTACTGCCCGAGGTGCGCGGGGCGGGGCTTGGGACGCAGCTGGTACAGGAAATCCTCGATGAGGCGCAGGCAGCTGGGAAGCGTGTAACGATTCATGTCGAACACTTCAATCCGGCCATGCATCTCTACCAGAGGCTCGGCTTCGTGCCTGTTGAGGAGAGTGGCGTTTATTATCTGATGCGCTGGACGCCGCCTGTCAGCTGAATACGGCCTCATAGACGACGCCGCCATCTTCAAAACCCAATGGCACCAGGAAAATATTGATTGTGGCGCGGTCGTGCGGCGGAGTCATGCTGTAGGTTCCCTGTCGCAGCCCCATCTCGCCCTCGCTGCGAAAGAAAACGGTGAAAGGAAGTCTCGGAGTCGCCACGTCGATCATTGTGCCGGTCAATGTTTTTCGCTTGGGTGGAGGCAGCATCCGCACGCCGGTGACTCGCAGCGCCAATGTCTGGTCATCTGTAGTCACTTCGAATGACTGTTCGAGCAGCGACTCGAAGTATTCGTGAGTCACTTGTGCGAGGTCAAGGTCAGTCATCATTGGCTCCTTTGTTACGCTTTTGAACGGACCGGACGGTCTTTCCGGATGATCCCACAAAGAAGAGAAATCAGTCACGGGGAAGTTACTATCGAGTTGGGCTGACGTTGACGCAATGAAGACGATCGAATGAATACAGCGCTGTTCGTGATCTCCACAGGCCGGTGTGGAACGCAATGGCTGGCCGATGTGCTGCGAAGCTCCGCGGGCGACGAGGCGGTCGTGGCTCACGAACCGCTCGGCGCGGATTACGCGCCGCGGGCGATGCTCGGAGCGAAATCGCCTCGGAATCTGGAACCGGAGGCCGGCGACACTCTGCTCGAACACGTCGCCTGCATCGAGCGCACGCTGGAGACGAAGCCCTACATCGAATGCGGACATCCTCTTTGGAGCTCTTTGCCGTACCTGCTCGGACAGTTTGCACGGCGTGCACGCGTCATTCATCTGACGCGGCATCCTGTACCGGCCGCATGGTCGTGGCTCACCCAGCGTGCGTATTGCCCACCGCTTGCGCCACATCTGCCGGAACGGGTGCTCCTTTCGCCATTTGACGACGGCAGTTTCTTCGTCTCATTCCGGGAAAAGTGGACGACGCTGACTGCCTATGAGAAGTCGCTGTATTACTGGGCCGAGGTGAATGCATTCGCGATCCGTCTTCGGGAAACGGCAGACGTACCGTGGATGCAGCTTCGGATCGAGGATCTGTTCGCGGGACAACGCATCGACGAGCTCCTCGACTTCGCCGGCCTCCAGGCCGTGGCGCCGCAAATGAAACCTGTGGACAAGTTTCATTTCCTGGCCGATCCCTGCGACCCGCGCCTGATCGAGCGGCATCCCGAGGTAATGGAAGTAGCGCGTGCATGCGGCTACGACCCGATCGACTACGACGAGCATGCGCTTCGGAACCGATATCTGCGCCCGCTCGCAGGATAGGGGAGAGAGCACGGTTTCTTCGGGACGTGTGCCGGTATCATTCTTCGATGAAATACGCAGATCTTCGCAGCGGAGGCGTGGCTCTCGCGGCCGCGCTGGAACGGCATCATCGCGTGGAAAACACCATCGTTCTGGGGATCGTTCGCGGAGGCGTGACGCTTGCGCTCGAAGTAGCGTCCACACTGGAACTCCCCGTCGATCTAGTGCTGCTTCGTCCGATGATGCAGCGGCTTCCAGGCGCGCCCGTGGCGGCTGCCCGCGTGGCCGGCAACCTGGTCCTCGATGATGAACTGTCGACCATCACCAGTCACTCGCCCCAGACCGTGGAGGAAACCTTCATTGCTGAAGCGATTGAGGCCCTCGGGCATCGCGAAGAGACCTGTCGCGGGCCGCGTCCCGCCGCGGAAATCAACGGGAAGACCGTGCTGCTCGTCGACAATGGACTGAGGACAGGCGGCACGATGCGGCTGGCAATCAACGCGGTCCGCCGCCTCGCTCCGGTGCGCATCGTGGCCGCGGTTCCGACGGGGTCGCGTGAAGCGGTGGCGCTGATCTCGCCATTGGCCGACGAAGTCATTTGCCTCTCCTCGCCGGTTCCGTACCCGCACGTCGGTGCGTTCTACAAGAACTTCGACGTCGGCAGCGAGCAGGAGATTCGGACGACGCTGGACTCGTGGAACGCGAGAACTGCAGGCTAAAGAAAAGAGGCGTGATCGCCGCGCGACCACGCCTCTCCGTTTTGCTGCGTTAATTGCAACTTACGGGCAAGGCGCTCCGCCGTTGATGCCCGTTCCCGGCGTGATGACCGTCGCTCCGGTGATGCCGTTGTTATTGCCTTCCACGAAGGTCTGCAATGCGGTCTGATCCGCCGGCAAGCCGGCATAGCCGGGGAACCTCGTCGTTCCGGTGTTGTTCTGATTCGCGATGCGGACGAAGGTTCCCGCCTGCCACGAACCGCTGACCGTGTTCTTGTCCGCTGCTGCCGTTCCGCCGATCTCCGCGCAGGTGGTCGGGCTCGCCCCACCGCTGTTTCCGAAGGTGAAGAAGAGGGCCCGGAGTGCGCTTGAGAAGCCGGGCTGCGGTTCGGCGAGAGTGTTGCCCTTGACGTGCAGAGTGATCTGGCCGGAGGTGCCGGCGCTGGATGAGAGGTTGATACCCTGAGCGCTGACCTGGCGAATCTGGTTATTCGTGATCGTCAAGTTCATCGCGCCCGCGCCCGCCGGCAGGATTCCGATTCCGCTGCAGCCGTTTGTGCAGCCGGATCCCGCCACTCCCGTCGTGCCGATCGTGTTGGAGTCAAAGGTTCCGATGAGATGGGCCGTGCCGGTAGTCGTTCCCGTTTCACTGAATCCGACCATGAAGATCGTTCCGTTGAACGCGTTTCCTCCCACAATCGTGTTGTTGGTATTGACGAAGTCGATCTGACCGCCGGCTGCGTTTGCGTACTGAATTGCGATGGCGTTCGGGGCAACGGTTCCAAAGGAGCAATTGTTGATCGTGCTGGTGACGTGTCCGGTTCCGGTCGTATCCGTGAAGTAGCCGTAGGAGTTGCTGGCGTTGAAACTCGACGACTGCACATTGGCCGTCATATTCGCCGCGCCGGCGCCGCTGTAGTGAACCAGCGCCGATCCATGGGTGGCTACGCCGTTTCCGGTGAAACTGGAACCGCTGATGTTGAGAGTGCCGGCTGCAGCCGCGGTGTTGACGACCTCGATCGCGGAGTTGAAGTTGTTGCTGAAGGCGGCGCCGCTGATCGTGGACGTCCCGAGCAGATCGGCGAATTGAAGGCCATTCTCGCCGGCTTCGTTGCCGCAGTTGCGCACCTTCGAATTGTTGACCAGCGAGAACGAGGTCACGTTGATCCCGTTAATAC
>JBAVBF010000322.1:0-2386 GCA_049586115.1 Thermoanaerobaculia bacterium
CGTCCACACCCACTCCCCACCTTCCACACCACCCATATAATGCGCGCCGCATTACTCACGGGAGGTTTTCCTTGGCTGAACAACAGTACGACGTGGTGGTGATCGGCAGCGGACCGGGCGGCTATGTCGCCGGCATTCGCGCCGGGCAGCTCGGCATGAAGGTGGCCGTCATCGAGAAGGATCCGTTCCTCGGCGGCACCTGCCTTCACCGCGGCTGCATCCCTACAAAATCGCTTCTTGAAAACGCCGACATCTGGACCAAGATCCAGAAATCGAAAGAGTTCGGCATCACCGTCGGCGACGTCACGCTCGACTGGAACGTCGTCCAGACCCGCAAGCAGGGCGTCGTCGATGCGAATGCGAAAGGCATCGAGTTTCTCTTCAAGAAAAACAAAGTCGAGCGGATTCAGGGCTTCGGCAAACTGGCCGGCAAAGGCATCGTCGACGTCGACGGCAAAAAGCTGAACACGAAAAACGTCATCCTGGCCATGGGCTCCGTGCCGAAGGACCTGCCGCACATCAAGGCCGACGGCAAACGGATCATCAACTCCGATCACATCCTCAAAATCAGCGAAGTCCCGAAGTCGATGCTCGTCATCGGCGCCGGCGCGGTCGGCTGCGAGTTCGCCTCGATCTTCGCCCGCTTCGGCACCAAGGTCACCATCGTCGAAGTGATGCCGATGCTCCTGCCGATCGAGGACGAAGAGATCTCGAAGGAGTTCACGCGCATCTTCAAGAAGAAGGGCATCGAAGTGCTGACCGACGCGAAAGTCGAATCGGCCGAATCCGGCGACGGCGGCGTCAAAGTCGTCGTCAGCTCGAAGGGGAAACAGCAAACGTTCGACGTCGAGATCGTTCTCTCCGCCACCGGGCGCCGCGCCGTCACCGAGAACTGCGGACTCGAAGGAACGAACGTGAAACTCGAGCGCGGCATGGTGCAGGTCGATCCGCTCATGCGCACCGGCGAGCCGAACATCTACGCCATCGGCGACATCGTCCCCACCCCTGCCCTCGCGCACTGCGCCTCGGCCGAGGGGATCCTGGCCGTCGAGCACATGAAGGGACTCGATCCGCGTCCCATCAACTACGACCACGTTCCCAACGCCACGTACACCGACCCCGAGGTTGCCTCGGTGGGCCTCACGGAAAAGAAAGCGAAGGAGCGCGGCTACGACGTCAAGATCGGCAAGTTCCCGTTCACCGCGAATTCAAAGGCGAAGATCATCGGCGAGGCGGGCGGGCTGGTGAAGTTCGTGTCTTCCAAGAAATATGACGAGCTCCTCGGCGTACACATAGTCGGTCCGAAAGCGACGGAGTTGATCGCCGAGGCCTGCGCGGCGCTGGAGTTGGAAGCGACCAGCGAGTCGATCGCCAAGACCATCCACGCGCACCCGACACTCTCCGAGGCGATGATGGAAGCCGCCGAGGACGTCGCCGGGCATTCGATCCACCAGTGATGCTTTGTCATCCTGACCCGCCGAAGGACGGTCGAAGGACCTCCCAAGTGCTTGCCACTTCTTTCAAGAACCGCCACCAGCCGGGCGATCAGGTTGGGGGTCCTTTGACCGTCCTGCGGCGGCTCAGGATGACAGTTACGAAATCATGACCTCACCGACCACGCTCGAAACCCACGGCCTCACGCGCGAGAACCTGCTCGAGATCGATTACTTTCTTCGATTGACGCGGACGCTGGAGGAACGCCTTGTCGCGCTCTTCCGCCAGTCGAAAGTCATCGGCGGTCTGTATCGCTCGCTCGGGCAGGAAGGAGAATCGGTCGCGGCGGCGTATGCGCTCGACTATGCGCTCGGCGACGTCGTGCAGCCGCTGATCCGCAACATGGGATCGATTCTCGTCGCCGGGGCGAAGCCATCGGACATCGTCAAGCAGTACATGGCCAAAGGCGATTCGCCGACGCGCGGCCGCGAACTGAACATTCATTTCGGCCACCCCGCGCGCGACGGATTCATCGGACAGATCTCGATGCTCGGCGACATGATCCCGGTCATGGCCGGCATCGCGCTCGCGGGACGTATGCAGAAACGCAATCTGGTCGGCATGGCGTTCATCGGCGACGGCGCGTCATCCACCGGCGCATTTTACGAAGGGATGAATTTCGCGACCGTGCAGCGGCTGCCGCTCGTAGTCATCCTGGAAAACAATGGTTACGCGTATTCGACGCCGACGTCGAAACAGAGCGCCGTCCGCTCGCTTGCCGACAAAGCGCACGCCTTCGGATGTGCGAGCGAAACGGTTGACGGCAACGACGTCCTGGCCACCTACGCTGCCGCGCGCCGCGCCGTCGAGCGCGCCCGCGCGGGAGGCGGCGTGACGCTGATCGAAGCGAAGACGTTCCGCATGAAGGGCCACGCCGAACACGACAATCAGT
>JBAVBF010000323.1:0-6527 GCA_049586115.1 Thermoanaerobaculia bacterium
CAGGATGACAGGGCCGAACCTATAATCCGCGCCGTTCATGGCGAAACGTCCCAGCCTTTTCCTGATCGACGGCTCCAACAACGTCTACCGTTCGTACTTCGCGATCCGCAACCTCACCAACTCCTCCGGTCTGGCCACCAACGCGGTCTACGGATTCACACAGACGCTGAAGAAGCTGCTGAAGGATTTCGAGCCGGACTGCATCGCCGTCGCCTTCGATATCGGCCGCGCCACGACGCGGCATGAGGCCTTCGCCGATTACAAGAAGGATCGCCGGCCGATGCCCGACGATCTCGCCATCCAACTGCCGCTCGTCAATGAGGTGCTGGAAGGCTTCCGCATCCCGGTCATCGGCGTCGAGGATTGGGAAGCGGACGATCTCCTCGGCACGCTGGCCTGCGTCGCCAAAGATCGCGGCTACGACGTCGTCCTCGCCACCTCGGACAAAGATTTCTTCCAGCTCGTCGGCGACGGCATCAAGCTTTTTCACACCGGCCGCGAAGTGCTCTACGACGCGAAAGGCGTCGAGGAAACGTTCGGCTTGCCGCCGGAGAAAGTCGTCGACGTCATGGCCATCTGGGGCGATGCCATCGACAACATCCCCGGCGTTCCCGGCATCGGCGAGAAAGGCGCCAAGGCGCTTATCTCCGAGTACGGATCGCTCGAAGGCGTCTACGAAAATCTCGACAAGCTCAAGCCGGCGCAGCGCAAGAAGCTCGAAGAGAATCGCGACAAGGCCTTCATTTCGCGCGAGCTGGCGCGCATCAAGTGCGACCTTCCCACCGAGAACATCGATTTCGAATCGCTGAAACGGCAGGAGCCCGATCGCGCCAAGCTGCACGACGTCTTCTCGCGCCTCGAGTTCGCGTCGCTGATGCAGGAGTTTCTTCCGGAGGCGCCGCCGGTCGAGGTGGATTACCGGATCGCGGCAAGCGCGGACGACGTGCGCGATTTCATCGGCGACGCGGCCGAAGTGGCGATCTGGTTCGAGTCAACGACACCTGAGGGACACGACGAATTGTTTGCAGCGTCGCTCTCAGTGAAACAAGCGGAGTCACTCATCGTCCCCATCGCCGATTCGCTCGGCGGCAATGCCGAACTTCGCGACGCGCTGCAGACGCTGCTGCAATCCGATCGCCTCTTCGTGGCGCACGACATCAAGCTGCAACTCCGCCGCCTTGCGGCGAACGGCTGGCCGCTGCCGGCGCGTTTCTCCGACACGATGATCATGTCGTACGTGAACAACCCCGGCCTGCCCAGCCACGCCTTCAGCAACGTGGCGCGCGACTGGCTGAAGCGCGATGTCGCATCTCGCAAGGAAGCCGCGAAGACTGCGCCGCTGTTCGCGCTCGATCACGAGATCGGCGCCAGCGCGGTCTCGCCCTACCAGCAATACCTCGGCGAAAAATCGGACGTCACCGTCGCGCTGAAGGAGATGCTGACGACGGAGTTGCAACGCGATCCCGCGCTCGTCGACATCTACGACCGCATCGAGCTGCCGCTCATCCCCGTGCTCGAACGGATGGAAGCGCGCGGCATCCGCATCGACGTCGCGCTGCTGCACGAGATGTCCGCGAAGATGGCGCTGCAGCTCGCGCAACTCGAGAAGGAGATCTACGCCGAGGCCGGGACGGATTTCAACATCAACTCGCCGCAGCAATTGGCGCACATCCTGTTCGAGAAGTTGCAGTACCCGGTGCTGAAGAAGACAAAGGGCACGAAGGCCTACTCGACGAACGTGGAAGTGCTGCAGGAACTGGCCGGCCACGGTTTCGCGGTGCCGCGATTGATCCTGCTGCACCGCGAGCTGCACAAACTGAAATCGACGTACATCGATTCGCTGCCGCAGCTCGTGGCGAAGGATGGACGCGTGCACACGTCGTTCAATCAGGCGGTCGCGGCGACGGGAAGGTTGTCGTCATCCGATCCGAACCTGCAGAACATCCCCATTCGCACCGAACTTGGACGCGAGATCCGCAAGGCCTTCATCGCCGACGAGGGCAACGTGCTGCTGGCAGCTGACTACTCGCAGGTCGAGCTGCGCATCCTCGCGCACATCTCGCAGGACGCTGAATTGATTGAGACGTTCCAGCGCGGTGCGGACATTCATCGCGCGACCGCCTCGAAGATGTTCAACGTTCCTGAGGATGAGCTGACGCACGATCAGCGCCGCGCCGCGAAGACGATCAACTTCGGCGTGTTGTACGGCATGTCGGCGTTCCGGCTGTCGAACGAGCTGAACATCCCGACCGGCCAGGCCAAGGACTTCATCGACGCGTACTTCGCGCGCTACCCCAAAATTCAGGAGTACCTCGATCGAACGCTGGAGGAAGCGCGCCGCAGCGGCAAGGTGACGACGCTGTTCGGCCGCGTGCGCTACATCCCGGAAATCCACAACAAGTCATTCACGGTGCGCGGCAACGCGGAGCGAATGGCTACGAACGCGCCAATCCAGGGAACGGCCGCGGACATTCTGAAGCTGGCGATGATCGCGCTCGACAAACGTCTCGACGACAAGGCGGCGATGCTGCTCACCGTCCACGATGAAATCGTGATCGAGGTCCCGGACTCGCGCGCCGCGGACGTGGCGGGAATCGTGAAAGAGACGATGGAGAACATTTTCCCGCTGGCCGTGCCGCTGCAGGTCGACGCGCACTACGGCCGGAGCTGGTACGACGCGAAGGAGTGAAGAGTGAGGTTGCCCCGCTTACTGCTCGCGCTAACTCTCCTCTTCGCATGCAACAAGTCTCCCGTGGCGCCTGCGGCTCCGAAGAAAAACGAACCGACGGTCCGCGCCACGGTCGTCACAATCCAGACCACGATTCAGCCTGCGAACAAGACTTACACGCACGAAATCGTCATCGCCAACAATCGCGCTCGCAGCACCGATGAAGCCGACCAATGGCGCCTCTTCGACTTCGCGCAGAAGCAGGTGACGTACGTCGACGACATCGCGCACACGTTCCGCGTCCAATCATTCGCCGATGCGATCACCGCCCGCCTCGCCGCCGTCGCGCGTCAAGTGCCGGACGGATTGCCGCGCGCGCAATTCGTCGTAACGAATGCGCAGAAAACGCTCCAGGGCGTCGCCACCAAACAATCCGTAATCCGCCTCGGCGCCTACCAGCGCGAACTCTGGATCGGATCGCATCCGCTCATCCCGCGCGGCCTCTTCGCGATGCTGCAAGCGAGCGAGCCCGCCTCATCACCGCTGGCCGGCATCACCCGCGCCGCCGACGAAGCGCTCATCGAAGTGCAAGGCTTCCCCCTCGCCGACCACGCCGAGCTGCCGTACGAAAACAAGAAGATGGTGGTCGACCACACGGTGGTGAAGATCGAGCAGCGGGATGTACCGGCGACGCAGTTGGCGGTGAACGAGAAATACACGGCAGAGAAGCCGATTGCTATATCTTCGACGAGCGCGCGCCAGTGAGTGAGTTTGATGAAAACTGTACGAATCGCGGTAGACGACGAACTCGTTGCGAAACTTAACGATGTCGTGCGTCAACAAGGAACCACGCGCTCCGAGTTCACCAGCCAAGCACTTCGTGCTGCGCTAGAGGGAAGCGAACGGATGGAACGAGTCATCCGCGACCTTGAGCAACGGCGAGTTTTGTCTTCGGCTTCGAAAAAAGCGAAACGTGAGTTCAAGAGCCTCGTGAAGAAGCCGGGCGCACTCCGCCGTTTTCTGGATTCGCGCGACTAAAGTCTCCGGCTTTTCTCCGCTCCTCCGCGTCTCCGCGTGAACCCGTCCTCTTCTGATCAGCACGAAGCGCCACCTACAACACCTTCCGCGAATCCCCCACCCTCTTCGTGACGCCCTCGCGGTCCATCCATTCGAGCAGCGGGATCGCGATTTTGCGGGAGAGGCCGAAGTACTCTTTGAAGTGGCCGACGTCGATCAGGTCGCCGCGGCGCTCGCTAATGCGTTCGCGAGCGGCGGCGAGAGCGTCGCGGTGCACGTAGATGCCTTCGGCGAGGCGGACCAGCGTTCCCTGTTTTACGAGAAAGCCGATCACGCCTTCGATGACGCGCGCTTTCTGCGTTCGTTCGTTAATCAGCTCCGAAACCGGCGGCGGCGCGAGGCCGGCCTCGGCGAAGCGTGATTCGATCATGCGGGCCAGCTCGCCTTCCGCGCCGCCGAGCGTTTTGGAGCGGCCGGGGATGTCGAGCGCGTCGCCGGCGATGGCGACGATCTTTTCGCGCGCGAGATCCTGCAGCAGAAAGTTGATCATCGCGCCGTCAGCGTTGCGCGGCAGGAGTTTCTGCACGAACTCGCTCTTCGGCACGTCGAGCGCCATGCGATTTTCTTCGAAGTAGGCGCGCAGGAACTCCATCGACTTGCGGCGAAAGTCGATGAGGACGTCGTGATGAATCCAGCGCCGCTCGCCGCTGTCGGCGAGATGCGGCACGTTCTTCAACTCTTTCGACAGCGTGTCGATGCGGATGCCGGTACGCGCCTGGACTTCGTGCATCGTCAAGCCGCGCAACCCTTCCATCTTCGTCATCAGCGCAACTCGTTCGTGAAGCGTGCCGGCGGCGAGAATCGCGAGCAGTTCGCCGCGCGTGTTGCGGCTTAGTTTCGGCAAGTGCGCGTCGAGGATCACGCCGCCTCCGACGGTGAGTGCCGGCGAATAGCGTCGAATGACGAAGCGATCGCCGGCCACTGCGACGACCGGCGATTCGAGCCGAATCTGGATGGATGCGCTCGTTCCCGGCTTCATCTCCGTCGTTTGATCGACGAAACGAATGCTGCCGAGGAGCTCGGCGGAGAGGTGGTGAAATCGGATCCGCGTCTGTTCCTTGAGCGGCTTCGCATCGGGCAGCAGATCGAGGCGCGCCGTGATCACTTGCGATGTCCGCAGCGTGTTTGGCGTGACGAGCTGTTGGCCTCGATGGAGCTGGTCGAGATCGATGTCGGGCAGATTGACGGAGGTTCGTTCGCCCGCCGAGGCGTAATCGCGCGCCTCGCCGTGAACCTGAATGTTGCGCGCGCGGCTGCGCTTGCCGCCCGGGAGTACTTCGACGTCGGTGTCGATGTTCAGGCGGCCCGCGTACGTCGTGCCGGTGATGACCGAGCCAAATCCTTTCATCGTGAAGACGCGGTCGATCGGCAGGCGGAACACGCGCGTGGTGGCGTCGCGGTCTTCGACTTCGGCGACCGAGGAGAGCAGCGCGGCGCGAAGATCATCGAGGCCGGCGCCGGTGACGCTGCTGACCGGTACGATCGGCTTGCCCGCCAGAAAACTGCCGGCCACCAGCTCTTCGATCTCGAGCCGGACGAGATCGATGATGTCGTCGTCGACCAGATCGCGTTTCGTGATCGCCACGACGCCTGTCTTGATGTCGAGCAGGCGGCAGATCGCGAAGTGCTCGCGGGTCTGCGGCTTGATCGATTCGTCGGCGGCCACGACGAGGAGTGCGCTGTCGATCCCGCCGACGCCGGCCAGCATGTTCTTGACGAAGCGTTCGTGGCCGGGGACGTCGATGAAGCCGATCTGGTAGTCGTCGGTGAACCAGCTTGCAAAGCCGAGGTCGATCGTGATCCCGCGCTTCTTCTCCTCGGGGAGCCGATCGGTGTCGACGCCGGTGAGGGCGCGGACGAGCGCGGTTTTGCCGTGATCGATGTGGCCGGCGGTTCCGACGACGCGCTTTTTGCGAGGCATGGGCGCGCGAGTGTACCCGAGGGCGGCAGTCGGCACCGGATCGGCATATGCGTTCGGCGACACCGAAACCTGAAGTGGAGTTCGTACGTAGATTGACCGAACGGTCGTTCTGTAGTAGCCTCGCAGCCGTTCCGAAAATGTTGGTTATCTCTCAGCAGTTCAGCAGGTTGTCACGTTGCTGTTACGTGGTGAAAAGTTTCACAAGGTCGTGAGATACTCCATCGGTCGTTGAAAAGTTAAACGTTTTACTGGATGACGTGGGGGCGGATTAGCTTTCTGAAGTAACAGCCCGCCTCCAGTTTCACCGCTTGAATTCTTCTTTGAATCTTACCGATCCAGCAACTCACTCCACCCGAGCGTTCGCACCCACTCAATCCAGTAGATTTCGCCGGCCCCGCCAAAAGCGGGGCCGGCTTTTTTTGTAACCGGTTTCACGCGGCGGCTTCCAGACTTCAAACGACCAGTTCGGCGAGCGCCTGTTCGATCATCATCCGCGCATCGGCGTTGACGGTCAGCCAGCGGATGGCGTTCGTGGTCGCATCCGCGGCAGCGAGCAGACGGTCGCGATCGATCGACAGCGGCACGCGTCCGGCCACGGCGTCGCAGAGCACCTGGCCGAGGAGCGCGACAGCATCGCTGCAATCGTCCTGCGATGCCACGAGCGCAGCGATGCCGAGCAACGCGGCGGTATCGCGGTCGTCGGAGAAGCGCGTCAGACCTGCCACGATCGAAGCAGCCAGCGCGTCGTTCGTTTCCACCTCGCCGCCGATGAAGACCGGCTGGCAGCGCGAACGGATCGTCGGCAGCAGCAGGTCGGGCGAACGCGTGAGCAGAATAAACGTCGTGTCGTCGGCAGGCTCC
>JBAVBF010000324.1:0-3509 GCA_049586115.1 Thermoanaerobaculia bacterium
CATCTTGAGATCCTTCGGCGTCCTCCGGCAGCCTCAGGATGACAATTCAGGAGCTCGATCGGCCGGGATGGCGGCCCAAATGAGCAGCGCGATCGCGATGACGATCTCCGCGATCCCGTTCACCGTCAGATCGGGACGGTGATTTTGAAGCAGGTCGGCGCCGTTGCCGAGCAGCAACGCGACGGCGATTGTGAGCGGGTAGGCGATGAGGTTTGTGCCGAGGATGTAGCGGATGACGATGTACGCGATGGCGGCGGTGACGGCGGCGGAGATCAGCATCAGCGGGGTTTCTTTCGCGTTTGCGGAGGCGTCGAGGGCGGCGAGGAAGATTGCGATCGTGGCGATCGTCGCGGGGAGCCAGGGACGGGCGGTGAATCCGCGCAGGGCGAGCATGAAGAGGCCGAAGAGGGCGCAGGCGATCAGGGTGCGGAAGATGGTTGTGGCGATGCCGAGAACGCCCGGGAGCGGGATGGCGACGAATTCGGGGGCGTTGAGTCCGTGTACCGAGGTGAGGGACGGGAAGCGGAGCGCGACGGCTTGTTCGGCGACGCGGAAAATGATGGCGATGCTGATCGTGATCACTGCGGCGATCGCGGCGGAGCGGCCTAGTCGGGCGCGCGAGTCGCGGCGAGCGAGGTGGAACGCCTCGGGATACGCGGCGGCGAGGCCGGCGACGGCGAGGAAGATTACGCCGAGTTGCAGGCCGACGTTGCGGATGATGTTGATCGTTTGATTCGTGATGAAGGTCTGCCAGGTGATCGACGTGTTGTATTCGAAGAGCGACAGCTCCCAGTGCGCGGCAATGCTGATCAGCGGAATGATCGCGAGCGCGAGCGTCCAGCGCAGCGCGCGCTGCCATGGGAAACGCTGTTTGCGGAGCGCGATGACGAAGCCGGCGACGACTAGCGAAAGGATGGCGAGGATGCCGAGAACACGCAGAAGACCGAAGGCGATGTTGAGCAGCGTGGTCGGTTCTCGGTAGACTCTGTCGGGCACCTTGACGGTGGTCGTGAATTGCGTGACCTCGGCGCCGTCTACGCGCACGCTGATGCGGCGCCAAGCGTCGGCGGCGAGCGGCGCGCGCTTCTGAAAGTGGAAGAGCCAGTCGCGACGGCTCGGCTGCTGGAAGTTGAGCGCTTCTTTCAGATCGAACGTGCGGACGTCGACGCCGTAGCGCGCGAACGCGGCCTGCGCGATCGCGAACGCCTGCGGCTGCTCGAGGCGCGGGCCGGGGCGCTTCTCGTCCTGATACTTGTGATAGCCGGCCACACGCGACGTGCGCGGATCGACTTCGATGAAGTACTCGTCTTTCACCTGCGGCGCGAAGTCGCGCACCATCCATGTTGCGGTCGGAATCTTCGTGCGCATCACGGCGACCAGCGACTGCATCGACAGGCCGTGGCGGAGGAGGTAGTCGGCGGCGATGCTGTCGAAATCGCCGGGGCCTCCGCCTTCTTCGCGCGTCGCGCCGCGATCCCAGGAGCGGAATCCTTCGACCGGCGTGGCGATGGTGCGCATGGTGTTGGGCGGCATCACGGTCGCGGCGATGCGCTTCGCGTCATCCTTCGTGATGCGGTAATCGACGGCGTCATCGATCGATGGCAGGTTCCACGCGATGGCGCCCGCCGCAAGCGCGACGAGCGCGATGCACGCGAGCAGCTTTCCGCGCGTGACCGGCATCGATGGGAAAACGAACGCGGGACGTTCAGGCTCCGGCGCGCGTTCGGGAGCTGCCTTGATCGGAATCGTTTCGTTCGACAGGTCGCCGTCGGGAACGAAGCCTTTGTTTCTAACGTAGAGCACGATCGAGACGAGCATCGGGATGGCGAAGACGAGGCTGGAGAGCGCTCCCGACACGACGTAGTAGTTGTTGCCCGAGCGCAGCAGCAGCATCGCGGTGTAGAGCGCGTCGACGGTGTAGTGCCAGATCAGCAGCGGCACGATTCCGAAACGCATCATCAGGAATCCGATCAGCACGCCGGCGCAGCCGACTTCGACGCCGCGGATGTAGAAGGGCTGGTTCGGATACGTGGCGTGGCCGAAGCCCCAGATGAATCCCGCCGCAATGATCGCGGCGACGCGCGAGCGCAGTACTTTCTCGAAGAACGGAATCGAGAATGCGCGGGACATGAACTCTTCGCTGAGCGCGGGAAAAAATCCGGCAAAGAGCACCGCGATCCACGGAAACGCGGTGTTCAACATATCGTCGTACGGCACCTCGGCGGGCGCCCACGCGCCGAATTTGTCGGCGATCAAATAGAACGCGACCTGGTATCCGAGGAAGAAGGCGACGAGCGTGTAGCCGACGGTGAAGGCGAGGAAGACGCGCTTCGACGTGAGTGCGCGACGGTTCCAGATGCGCGCGACGGAGAGTTTGTTCGGGAAGCGCTCGCGGAAGAGGACTTCGCCGGCGCCGACGACGACGACCAGCATCATCGCGACGCCGATGCCCTGAATCAGCGCGCCGAATCCGAATCGCGCCAGGAACGCGGCATACGACTCCGTGGTGTTGTAGCCGGCCAGCGCGCTCGGGAAGGAGTTGAGGGACGTGCCGGTGACGAGGATGACTGCCGCGATTCCGATGCCGAGGAGGAGGCGGAGTTGCAGGTCGCCGCGAAGGAGGCGCATCACAAAAATCGCGACGACGCAGACCATCGTGATGATCAGGAAAACGACGTCGACGTTGCCGGCGAGATTGTTTTTCGACCGCAGCTCGCGATACGACCGCTGCCAATCCTCGGGGACTTTGATACGTCGCGAGAAGCTGCTGACGCGATCGCCGTCGATCGTCACGATCGTTCGATACGGCGCTCCGGCCGGATGAACGCTCTGCGAGTCCCACGTGAAAATGCGCTGCATCCGCTTCGGCAAACGGCGCTCGCTCTGCGCGACGAGTTTGAGATCGTTGAACGCGTGGACGTTGCCGAGGAATCGTTCGGCGATGGCGCGCGCGGCATTCACATCCGGCGAGCTGATGGCGCGATCCTCGGGGATGCGATCGCTGAAGCCGATCACTTCACCGGTCGGCGCGACGTCGACGCGGAACTCCTCCTCCTGCAAGGGCCGGAACCAACGGTGCGACCACGCCCATAGGCGAACGTCATGCTTCAGGATCTCGTTTGTTTTCTTCAGTCCGAGGGAGCGTTCGAGGAAGATGCGCGCCTCATCGTCGGAGTCGAAGGTGGCGGCGTGCTTCATGCCGCGCGTGTCGATGAGTTGTTCCGCGAGGACGCCGTCGGCGAGTTTTTCGGAAGAGCCGCGATCGTACTTGAACTCGATCGACGCTTCCGGGAACGCGGCGCCGAACCAGTTGACGACGATAAAGATCGAAACAGCGGCGACCGCGACGCACGCGGCGATCAGGAGCCAGTCGCGGCGTGCGAGTTGTTCGCGGTTCATGTGTCAGTAGTACGGCGCAAGAGCCGCGAGGTTGGGTAGTGTACGCGGAGTTCAGTCGGTCGTCGGCGAAGCCGGCGTAAGAACCGTAGCCCACGGCTTTGAGCCGTGGG
>JBAVBF010000325.1:0-6063 GCA_049586115.1 Thermoanaerobaculia bacterium
CGGTCGAAGGACCCCCTCCCTGCTAACCCGGGAGGCCGGCGGCGGTTCACGAGACAGGCACCTGGGGGGTCCTTCGACCGTCCTACGCCGCTGCGCGGCTCCGGCGGCTCAGGACGACAGAGGGAGCCAGCGATGCCATTAACCACCTACCTCGATGCCATTCGCGAGGCGATGGTCGAAGAGATGCGGCGCGATCCGCGTGTGTTTCTCATCGGCGAAGACGTCGGCGCGTATGGCGGGGCGTTCAAGACCAGCGCGGGGATGATCGAAGAGTTCGGAGCCGAGCGCGTCATCGACACCCCGATCTCCGAGGTTGCCATCGTCGGCGCTGCGTCGGGGGCGGCGTTGATGGGGATGCGTCCCATCGCGGAGATGCAGTTCATCGACTTCATCACGGTCGCGTACGACATGCTCGTCAACTTCACCGCTACGTCGCGCTACCGCGTCGGAAGTTCCTGTCCGATCGTCGTGCGCGGACCGGCGGGCGGCGGCACGCATGGCGGACCGTTTCACTCGCTGAATCCCGAGGCAATGTTCATGAATCGCCCGGGATTGAAAATCGTCGCGCCGGGTACCGCCTACGATGCAAAGGGATTGCTGAAAGCCGCCATCCGCGACGACGATCCGGTGCTCTTCATCGAGCACAAGTTTTTGTATCGCCGCATCAAAGAAGAGTTGCCAACGGACGATTACATCGTGCCGATCGGCAAGGCGAACATCCGCCGGAGCGGCAAAGACCTGACCATCATCACGTGGGGCTCGATGATCTACGTCGCTGACGATGCAGCCGCGGAACTGGCGAAGGAGGGCGTGTCGGTGGAGGTCATCGACCTGCGCTCCATCCTGCCGTTCGATGAGGAAGCGATCCTCAACTCCGTCGCCAAAACGAATCGCGTCATCATCCTGCACGAAGCGCCGCTGACCGGTGGTGCCGGTGCTGAATTCGCCGCGCGTATCGCCGAGAAAGCGTTCGACTACCTCGATGCGCCGATCAAGCGCGTCGCCGCGCTCGACGTTCCCACGCCGTACTCGCCGCCGCTCGAAGCGTTCTATCTCCCCGATCGCGACAAGGTTCTAGCCGCGGCGCGCGAGTTGCTCCGCTACTGACGGCACTCTTGCCTCCCCTTCCCCGGCCAGCTATCCTTCAGGCAATCCCTATCAAACGTAAGCCGAGGAGGATTCCATGAGCAAGTGGACTCGCAGGCGGTTTCTCGAAACGGTTGGGCGCGTGGGCGGCGCGGCGGCCGTTTATGAATCGATGGTCGCGCTCGGGATGGTGCGCGTGCCCGATTCCGTCTACGCCGATCCGCTGCAGATTCCGGACGGCGCCGGCAACGGCCAGACCATCGTCATCCTCGGCGCCGGCGTCGCCGGACTCACCGCCGCGTACGAGTTGAAGAAGCGCAACAGCGGCTTCAACATCATCATCCTCGAGGCGCAGCATCGCGCCGGCGGACGTAGTTACACGGTGCGCAACGGCGACAAGATCTTCGAGACGCATGGCAAAGAGACGTGGGAACAGACCTGCAACTTCGAGGGCGATGTAAAGAATCAGTATCTGAACGCCGGTCCGGGACGCATTCCGTATCACCATACCGTCGCGCTCGGGTACTGCAAGGAACTGAAAGTCGAGATCGAGCCGTACGTGATGACCACGCGCGCGAATCTCTACCAGAACAAGGATGGCTTTCACGGCAAGCCGATGCCGCATCGCCGCGTGCTCAACGACACGCGCGGCTGGATTTCGGAGCTGCTGACGAAGGCCATCGACAAAGGCTCGCTCGATGACGAGCTCTCGCCGAAACAGAAGGAGCAGATGCTGCACCTGCTCAACACCTTCGGACCGCTGAAGGACAAGAAGTACGTCGGGTCGCAGCGCTCCGGCTACATCACGCAGCCGGGCGTGCTCACGCCGGGCGACATCGAACCGCCCATTCCACGCGTCGAAATCCTTGGCTCCGAGTTCTGGCTCGATCGGATGTATCAGTCCGAGGATTACGAGTGGCAGCCGACGCTTTTCCAGCCGGTCGGCGGCATGGACAAACTCGCGCATGGCTTCCTTCCGCACGTCGAGCAGTTCATCCAGTACAAGCGCGAGGTAACCTCGGTACGCAACGCCGAAAAGGACAAGGTGGTGATCCGCCACCGCGCCGCGGGAAATCCGTCGGCCCCCGAGGAGACGATCACCGCCGATTGGTGCATCAGCACGATTCCGGTGTGGCTTCTCCACGGCATCGACAACAATTTCTCGGCGTCGTACCGCACAGCGCTCGCGGCGCCGAAGCGCGGATTGACGTGCAAAGTGGGATGGCAGGCCAACCGCCGTTTCTGGGAACTCGACGACGAGATCTACGGCGGCATCTCCTACATCAACAACAACATCACGCAGATGTGGTACCCGTCGAACGGCTATCTGTTCGAAGAGAAAGGCGTGCTCACCGGCGCCTACAACTACACCGAAGACGCGGCATACCTCGGCAATCAGCCGTTGAAGGAGCGGCTGAAGATCGCCATGGCCGGCGGGCGCCTGCTGCACGGCGCCCAATTCGATGCGATCCCGATCGATCTCGGCTTGTCGATCGCCTGGCATCACGTGCCGTATCAACTTGGCGGTTGGGCCGATTGGGACAAGGTCCCGGTCGTCCACTACGAAACGCTGCTCGAACCTGATGGCCGCGTCATCGTCGCCGGCGACCAGGTTTCGTATCTGCCCGGCTGGCAGGAGGGCGCGATGTTGTCGGCACGCCACGTCCTGCAGCGCATCAGCCGCGGAACGCGTCTGAAGGCGATGGCAGCTTCAACGACGAAGCGGCACGCGCCCGATACGCGTGCGACGACCGAGGGCATCGGACCGACGCGCAAGCGGAACTAACGTATGCAGCACCGCCGTGTGGCAAAGACACGGCGGTCCTGCCACCGCACGAAACGATAAACTCCCGCGATGCCCGAACTTCGTCGCGACATCGGCCTGTGGCGCGGCATCGCCCTGAACATGATCGACATGGTCGGGATCGGGCCGTTCATCACGATCCCGCTGATCCTCATGGCCATGGGCGGCGGCCGCGGCATGCTGGCCTGGATCCTCGGCGGGCTGCTGGCCATCAGCGACGGCCTCGTCACCGCGGAGTTGTCGGCATCGATGCCCGGCTCGGGCGGCTCGTACGTTTTTCTTCGGCATGCCTACGGCCGCGCCGGACGATTGATCTCGTTCCTCTTCCTTTTTCAGATTCTCTTTTCGGCTCCGCTGTCGATGGCGTCCGGCTGCATCGGCTTCGCCAGCTATCTGAAAGTAATCATCCCCGCTGCCGGCAATCACATCGGACTGACCGCAACCATCGTCTGCATCCTGACGATGCTGCTCCTTCTTCGCCGCATCGAAGCGATCGGCAAGTTCTCGATCCTGCTGTGGATCGGCGTGCTGGCGACTTTGGCGATCGTCATCACCGCCGGCCTGCCGCATCTGAAGCTGGACGCGTTCGCGTTCTGGCGCGCACCTCGGCTTGACGGCGGCATCGGCTACGCGGGTCTCGGCGTCGCGCTCATCTACGCGGTCTACGACTACCTCGGCTACTACAACATCTGCTACATCGGCGACGAAGTTCGCGAGCCGACGAAGACGATTCCGCGCGTGATCGTGATCTCGATTCTGGCTATCGGCGCGATCTACCTCGTGATGAACGCGTGCCTGATCTCGGTGCTGCCGATGAAGCAGGCCATGAATTCACCATCGATCGTGGCCGACTACCTGGCCCTCCTGTTCGGCACGCGCGCCGCGCAGTGGATCTCGATCCTGATTCTCTGGACGGCGTTCGCGTCGATCTTCTCGCTGATGCTCGGCTACTCGCGCATCCTCTACGCCGCCGCGCGCGACGGAAACTTCTTCGGCTGGTTCGCCAAACTGCATGCGACCGAAGCGTATCCATACGTCTCGATCCTCTTCCTCGGCTGCGTGGCCACGGCGTTCTGCTGGCTATCGCTGAAGAACGTGCTGCAGGCAATCCTCTCGATCCGCGCCATCATCCCGTTCATGGCCCAGATCATCGGGGCCGTGCTGCTACGTCAGCGCGAGCCCGATCGCCCTCGCCCCTTCCGCATGTGGCTCTACCCGCTCCCCGCCATCATCGCCCTCGGCCTCTGGAGCTTCATCGTCATCTCGCCGCAAAAAGGACTGAAGGTGGGCGGGTTGTACGTGATCGCGGCGGGGACGCTGTTTTACATCGCGCGCGGATGGCTGGAGCGTCGGCGGACGACGGCCTAGTTCGTGGCTCCATCCGTGCAGGTGATCACGCAAACCTCTATGCACATCGCCCGAACTGTAGCTCCAGCTCTCCTCCTCGCAATTGCCATCTCCGCGGAAGCACGTGTTGCTGTTCGGAAGGTGCCTGTGCCCGCATTTACAACCGCCGCGACGAACGATGCCACGAAGAAACCTGCGCTCAAGTCGACCAGCAAGTCCGGATCGGCGATCTTGCGTGCGCAGATCCTTCTCGATCGTGCGCACTGTTCGCCGGGAGAGATCGACGGCCGATACGGGAGCAACACGCGGCTTGCGGTCACGGAATTCAACCTCTCTCACGCCATTGCGGCAGGTGCGAGCGTGACTACGGCGACGTGGGACGCCCTCAACAAGGATGTTGCGCCGGTCATGGTGCCGTACACGCTCACCGCTGCGGATGTCGCCGGACCGTTCGTAGTCAATCCGCCGGAGATGATCGACAAGGCCAAGCTTCCGGTGCTCGGATATGGATCGATCGCCGAGGCATTGGGGGAGAGATTTCATATCAGCCCCGCGTTGCTGCAAACGCTCAATCGCGGGATCGCGTTCGACAAAGCCGGCGTGGTCATCCAGGCGCCGGCGGTATCGCGCGCGCCGCTGCCGAAGACCACGGGGATGAGCATTCGCGTGAACAAGCACCGCACGACTGTCGAAGTAGTCGACGCGAAAGGTGTCCTGCTGGCGAGCTACCCGGCCACGATCGGCAGCGTCCACGATCCGCTTCCGATCGGGAAGTGGAAGATCAACGGCGTGGCGTGGGATCCGAGTTTCAACTACAACCCCGACCTCTTCTGGGACGCCGAGACGAGCGACAAGAAGGCGAAGATTCCGCCCGGCCCGAACAACCCGGTGGGCGTCGTCTGGATCGACCTGTCGAAGCCGCACTACGGCATTCACGGGACGCCGGAGCCGTCGACGATCGGCAAGACCAGCTCGCACGGCTGCATTCGCCTGACGAATTGGGACGCCGCGGAACTGGCGAAGGTCGTCACGCCTGGAATGCCGGCGGTTCTCGAACAATGAAAAAGATCGCGTTCGCTCTCGGCGCTGCCGTGCTGGCCGGATTGGCGTGGATGGCCGCGGGCACCACGCCGAATGTGACCAACCTGCCGCCGCCCGCGCAGGTGCGATCCGCGGGTGCGGCGGGAGTCGGGAGTCGGGAGTCGGATATTAGGAGGGAAACATCGGCTCCGGCATCATCTCTGCGATCCCCAACCCCCGACTCCCGACCTCCCCAAATCACTGACGTTCCTCGCCCGCTGATCATGCCGGTCGCAGGCATCGACCCGAGCAGCATCCACGACATGTTCGACGAGATGCGCGGCGGATCAACGCGGCGCCACGACGCGCTCGACATCCTCGCGCCGCGCGGCACAGCGATCGTGGCAGCGGACGACGGGACGGTCAAAAAGCTTTTCACCAGCGTGCCGGGCGGCCTCACCGTCTACGAATTCGATCCCGATCAGCGCTACTGCTACTACTACGCGCATCTCGACGCCTACGCGCCCGGTCTGCACGAAGGACAAATCCTACATCGCGGCGACCCGGTCGGCTTCGTCGGTACGACCGGCAACGCTCCGAAGGACACCCCGCATCTGCACTTCGCCGTCATCCGTCTCGATCCCGACAAACGCTGGTGGACCGGCACAGCGATCAATCCCTATCCGCTGCTCTACCATCCCCGCTAGCTCCGCCCCTCCCCATCTCCGCGCGAACCGTTCCCTCAAGCATGCATGCCGTGCATGCGAAGCAACAGCACCCAAAGCCAATGCCCGCCCCCTAACACC
>JBAVBF010000326.1:0-2163 GCA_049586115.1 Thermoanaerobaculia bacterium
GTGCGACGCTCGATCCCTGCGCCGGTCCCGGATTCCTCGCGGCCGGCGACGCCGCGCTCGCATTCGATCCGCTTTCGTCGCAGGGATTGCTGAACGCGCTCTTCACCGGCCTCGCCGCCGCCGAAGCAGCCGACGCCCATCTTCGCGGCGATGCCGGCGCATTACCGCGGTATCGCGAAACGATCGCCAACATCGCCTCCGTCTACCGCCAACACCTCGCGCTCGTTTACGCCGAGGAGCAACGCTGGCCCGAAGCGCCTTTCTGGAAACGCCGCCATGCCCTCCGCCTCTCCGCGCGCCCCGCGTGAACCGCTCTCTTTCTCAAATACAATTGCGCCCATGCGCTCCCCCCGAGTCGGCAAACCGAGATCGGCGTCATCTGCCAGCTCCTCACTCTCTCGAAAGCTCCCGCGACTGGCGTTGCCAATGTCGGCCGCGGCAGCGACCGGCGCGCGTCCCAGACCCGCAATCGGGAAGCCGTCGTTGCGCGATCCTGTTAGCGCGAATCGCAATGGACGGAAATGACGATCAGGCACAGCATCCCGCGATCCGCGGCCTGAGAACCGTCTGCCGTTGCAACAACATCAAGTACCGCACCATCGAGCGCGCCATCCATCGCGGCGCTTGCACGTTGAGTCAGATCGCGACGTGCACGACGGCGACGACCGGACATTGCGGCGGAAGTTGTACGCCCGAGGTGCAGCAAATGCTCGATGAGCACGCGCCGAAAACGGCGCTCGCGCAACCGCCCCCGAAACCGGCCGCGTCTCCCGATGCGTGGTGGGTGCGCAGCAAATGATCCGGACGGTTGCCGGCGGCTCCGGGCTGCCGATGATTCCGCCGACCGGAATGGCCATCGCCGCGCTGACGGTCATGCTCTGGCTGATCTGGAGCGACACCATCCGGAAGGGGCACACGCCGGCCGTGCTCTACGCGGTTCGCATCGCGCTCTTCGTGATCGTGGCCGCGATCCTCGTGCTGAACCGGATCCGCTATCCGTTCTACTTTTCATCGACGGCGACCACGCTCGTGGTGGTCGTCGCGCTGGTCGGAATCGGTGGCGCCGTTTACTTTGCGCGGCGCATGACGCGGCGGGCGTAAAAAGCAGGGTCCGGTGAAGATCGACTGGCGTAGGTGAAGGTAGTCGACAGAACTAAGAGAGAGATCGCAGGCCCATCGACTCGTCCGGTCCATCATTCCGCTCGGCAAGGTGGCCAACCCTCACCGGACCCTGAGGCGCACTATACGGCATTCCGTACGGAACTTCAACCTTCCTGATTTATGACGCGGATAAGTTGCCATCCGTGTGGATGAGCCCGAGAAGTAACGATCGTTACGGCAGGATGTTGCGTGGGTAGCGGCCCGCTATACTCGCCCGCTGTGAAAACGGACCTCGTCACGCTTTTCCAGGCGCTCGCCGATCCGACGCGGTTGCGGCTCCTGAATTTGATGGCCGCGGGTGAAGTCTGCGTCTGCTTCTTCGTCGAAATCTTCGATGAGCCGCAGCCGAAGATTTCGCGGCATCTCGCCTACCTGCGCCGCGCGGGATTGGTCACGGCGCGCCGCGATGGCAAGTGGATGCACTACAGCCTGACCATGCCATCCGATCCGGCCGTCGCCGAGGTGCTGCGGAAGGTGATCGACGTCGCCTCGAACGAGCGCGGGATGTTGCGCGACCGCATGACGCTGGAGCGCGTTTGCTGCGCGGCGAAACTTCCGGCGTCGCTGCAGAACGCGCCCAGGCCGGAGCTGGCGAGGGCGCGGACTTCCTGATGCTTTCGGCGATCCTCATCGCGATCGCCGCGTTTTTCGCGGGCGCGATTTCGGCCGTGGCCGGTTTCGGAATCGGCAGCATCCTCACGCCGCTCCTCGGGCTCACGCTCGGCGTCAAGCTGGCCGTCGCCGCCGCGGCGATCCCGCACTTCATCGGCAACGCGCTCCGGCTCTGGACGCTGCGCGACCGCGTCGACAAGCAGATGCTGAAAACGTTCGGCGTAATGAGCGGCGCCGGCGCCCTCGCCGGCGCGCTGCTGCACGCGATGGCGGCGACGTCGGCGCTGAAAGTTGTCTTCGCGATCGTACTGATCATCGTCGGATGTTTCGGCGTGACGGGATGGAGCGATCACCTCCGCTTCGGGCGCCGCGGGGCATGGGTCGCGGGTG
>JBAVBF010000327.1:0-2385 GCA_049586115.1 Thermoanaerobaculia bacterium
GTTGCGGCGGCGGCTCCACGACTCGTTCGCGTTCGACCGCGAGCTGTTCGATGACGACGTGGAAGGCTCGATCGCCTGGGCACGCGCAATCGCTGATGCCGGCGTGCTGTCGGAAGACGAATTGGACGCGATCCTCGGCGCTCTAGTCCGCATCGAGCCGCCGGGCGGCGGCGACTACGAAGACGTTCATTCGTACGTGGAGGCGAAGCTTTACGAACTGATCGGCGCCGGCGCCGGCAAGCTGCACACGGGCCGCTCGCGCAACGATCAGGTCGCGACCGATCTGAAGTTGTGGTTGAAGCGCGCGTGCAATGAAGCGCTCGATGCCGCGACGACGTTGATCGCGACTCTGGCGGCGCGCGCGTCGGACGAAGCAGCGACGCCGATGCCCGGCTACACGCATTCCAAACAGGCGGAGCCGATCACGTTCGGACACTGGTGCCTCGCGTACGTCGAGATGCTTCGCCGCGACCGTGCGCGGTTCACCAGCGCGATCGAACGCGGCGACGAATGTCCACTCGGCTCCGGCGCGCTCGCCGGTACGCCGCTCGCCATCGATCGCGATGCGCTCGCCCGTTCCCTCGGCTTCGCCCGCGCGACCGCGAATTCGATCGACTCCGTCTCCGATCGCGACTTCGCCGCCGAGTATCTTTTCGCGTCGGCCTTGCTGCTGACGCATCTCTCGCGGCTCGCCGAGGATTTGATTTTCTTCACGTCCGACGAAGCTGCGTATGCGGAGTTGCCGGATGCGATGGCGACCGGTTCCTCGCGCATGCCGCAAAAGAAAAATCCGGACGTGCTCGAGCTGGCTCGCGGATACGCGGCGCGTGCGATCGGCGAACTGGCCGGCTTCCTCGCGCTGCTCAAAGGCCTTCCGCTCGCGTACGACAAAGATCTCCAGCTCGACAAAGAGCCGCTCTTCCGCACGCGCTCCGTCATCGCATCCCTGCTTCCCGCGCTCAACGAATTGATCGCAGGACTCTCGCTCGATCGCGACCGCATGCGCTCCGCTGCCGGCTCCGACGCGCTCATCGCCACCGCTGTCGCGGATGCACTCGCCGCGACCGGAATGCCGTTCCGCGAAGCGCATGACCAGGTCAGCCGCAATCTCGCGTACCTGCCGTCACTTGCAAAACAGCACGGTGTGACGTTGGACGGAATGTTGGCCAAGAAAAGCTCCTACGGCGGAACCGCGCCGGAGCGCGTTCGCGCGGCGGCTCTGGTGGCGCAGAAATCATGAGACTCCCAAAAGGTTTCCTCGCCTCCGGCGTCCGCGCCGGCATCCGCAAAAAGCGGCCGGACCTCGGGCTCATCGTCGCGCCCGACGGCGCGAACGCCGCTGCTGTCTTCACGAAGAACCGCTTCCAGGCGGCGCCGGTGACGCTGTCGAAATCGGCGCTAAAAAACAGCGGCGGCAAAGTGAAAGCCGTCGTCGTCAATGCCGGCTGCGCGAACGCCGTCACCGGCAAAGCGGGTCACGATGCCGCGAAACGCGTTCGTTCCCGCGCCGCCGAACTGCTCGCGTGCAGCGATGACGAAATCTTCATCGCCTCAACCGGCGTCATTGGCGTCGTCCTTCCCGACAAGAAACTCCGCGACACGCTGCCGGACGCGATCACGCGCCTCTCCACCGGCGGCATCGACGCGCTCTCGCACGCCATCCTCACGACCGATGTCGGTCCCAAGGTCACGCAGGCCGCCTTCACTCTCGGCGGCAAGCGCGGACGCATCGTCGGCGTCGCCAAAGGCGCGGGCATGATCCATCCGAACATGGCCACCATGCTCGGTTTCGTGATGACCGACGCCGCGCTCGATCCGGCCACGCTCAAACGCGCGCTGATCATCGCAGTCGATCAAAGCTTCAACGCCATCTCCGTCGACGGCGATACCTCAACGAACGACACGGTCCTTCTGATGGCCTCCGGAAAACTCAGCAACGCCGCGCGCGCCGACATCGCCGATTTTCAGCGCGCACTCAACACCGTTTGCCGCGATCTCGCCTGGATGATCGTCCGCGACGGCGAAGGTGCCACACGCGTCATGGAGCTGACCGTCCGCGGCGCAAGAACGAATCGCGATGCGAAGCTCGCAGCGCACGCCGTCGCCACGTCGCCGCTCGTAAAAACCGCGCTTCACGGCGGCGATCCAAACTGGGGCCGCATCCTCGCCGCCCTCGGCCGCAGCGGCGCGCGGTTCAACGTAAAACGCGTTTCACTTTCCGCCGCCAACGTGCAACTCGTCACGAACGGCGAGCCCGCAATTTACAAGGAAAAGGACGCCGCGAAAGTCTTCACCCGCGAACGCGTCCCGATCACTCTCGACCTCGGCGGCGGCACCGCGACCACCATCGTCCTCGCCTCGGACCTCGGCCACGACTACATCTCC
>JBAVBF010000328.1:0-2704 GCA_049586115.1 Thermoanaerobaculia bacterium
GTCATGGGAATCGCGCCGATGCCGTGACAGGCAGGGCAATCGGCGTTCGGCATGCTGGCAACCACTGTGACTTTGTTCGCCATTCGCTATTCCTTGAGCAACTCGACGTCGAGGCAGAGCGACTGCAGCTCGCGGACGAGGACGTTGAACGACTCGGGGAGACCCGGATCGTCCGGAACCTCGCCTTTGACGATGGCTTCGTAAATCTTGGAACGTCCTTCGACGTCGTCCGACTTCGACGTGAGCAACTCCTGCAGCGTGTAAGCGGCTCCATACGCTTCGAGGGCCCAGACTTCCATTTCTCCGAAGCGCTGGCCGCCGAACTGGGCTTTTCCGCCGAGGGGCTGCTGGGTGATGAGCGAATACGGTCCGATCGAACGCGCGTGGATCTTGTCGTCGACCAGATGCGAGAGCTTGAGCATGTAGATGTAGCCGACGCAGACGCGCTGTTCGAACATCTCGCCGGTCATGCCGTCGAAGAGCGGCGTCTTGCCGTCGTCGGGAAGGCCGGCGGCCTTGAGCTGCGCCTTGATCTCCGACTCGATAGCGCCGTCGAACACCGGCGTCGAGAAGTAGAGACCGAGCGAGCGGGCGGCCCAGCCGAGGTGCGTCTCGAGAATCTGACCGACGTTCATGCGCGACGGAACGCCGAGCGGGTTGAGCACGATCTCGACCGGCGTGCCATCCGGCAGGTACGGCATGTCCTCCTCGGGGAGGATGCGGCTGATGACGCCCTTGTTGCCGTGGCGTCCGGCCATCTTGTCGCCGACACTCAGCTTGCGCTTCATGGCGACGTAAACCTTGATCATTTTGATGACACCCGGCGGGAGCTCGTCGCCCTTCTGGAGGTCTTCGCGACGCTCCTCGGCTTTCTGCTCCAGCACGCGGATGCGGTTCTCGGCGCGCTCGACGAACATGCGGATCGTCTCGCGCGTCTCTTCGTCGACCGGCAGCGCCAGCAACTCGCGGCGGGACAGGCGTCCAACCGTTTCGCGCGATGCCGTTTCGCCCTTCGCGACGAGCGTCTCGCCCGTGCGGAAGTCGACCACGTCGCGCTGCAGCTTCTTGTCGCTGAGGACGTCGCCGATACGCTTGTTGCGCGCGTCGGTGATGATGCGGATCTCGTCCTGGATGTTGCGGTTCATCCGCTCGATCTCGCCCTCTTCGATCGACTTGGCGCGAAGGTCTTTCTCGACGCCCTTGCGCGAGAAGATCTTCACGTCGACGACCGTGCCTTCGATTCCGGGAGGCGTTTTGAGCGATGCGTCGCGGACGTCGCCGGCCTTCTCGCCGAAGATGGCGCGAAGCAGCTTCTCTTCGGGAGTGAGCTGCGTCTCGCCCTTCGGCGTGACTTTGCCGACGAGGATGTCGCCTTGTTTTACGGTAGCGCCGATGCGCACGATGCCCGACTCGTCGAGATCGCGCAGCGCACCTTCACTGACGTTCGGGATATCGCGCGTGATTTCCTCGGGTCCGAGCTTGGTGTCGCGGGCTTCGATCTCGAACTCTTCGATGTGGATCGAGGTGTAGTAATCCTCTTTGGCCAGCTTCTCGGAGACGAGAATCGCGTCCTCGAAGTTGTTGCCGCGCCACGGCATGAACGCGACCAGGATGTTGCGCCCGAGGGCCAGCTCGCCGGCATCGGTGCAGGGGCCGTCGGCGAGGACCTGGCCCTTGCGGACCCGCTGTCCTTCGCGAACGTTCGGCTTCTGCGTGATGCAGGTGTTCTGGTTGGAGCGTTTGAACTTTATGAGCTGATAGATGTCGGCGCCGAATTCCTTCGTCTCGCCGGTCTCCTGATCTTCCGCTTCGACGCGAACGATGATGCGGTTCGAGTCGACGAGATCAACCACGCCGCCGCGCTTGCAGAGAATCACGGCGCCGGAATCGCGCGCCACGATGTTCTCCATGCCGGTGCCGACGAGCGGCGAATCGGTACGGAGCAGCGGAACGGACTGGCGCTGCATGTTGGCGCCCATGAGTGCGCGGTTCGCGTCGTCGTTCTCGAGGAACGGAACGAGCGATGCGGCCACGGACACGAGCTGTTTCGGCGAGACGTCGATGAAGTCGACCTTCTCCTTCTCGATGGAGACGAAGTCGCCCGACTGGCGGGCGATGACGCGGTCGTGAACGAGATTGCCTTCCTCGTCCATGACGACGTTCGCCTGCGCGATCGTGTAGCGCTCTTCATCCCACGCCGAGAGATAGAACGCGTACGGCTCGGCTTCGGCGAGCTGGAGCTGGCCTTTGCGCGTCTTGTTCGCGGCGTTCTCTTTGGCGATGCGGTTGTTTTCCTTCTGCAGGTCGCGCTTCTCGACGATCTGGCTCAGCGTGAAGCTGGAGTCGCCGACCTTTACGATGCGGTAGTGATCGAGCACGCGGCCGTCTTCGACCTTCTTGTACGGGCTCTCGATGAAGCCGTACTCGTTGATGCGCGCGTAGCACGCGAGCGACGAGATGAGGCCGATGTTCGGACCTTCCGGCGTTTCGATCGGGCAGATGCGGCCGTAGTGGGTCGGGTGAACGTCGCGGACTTCGAATCCGGCGCGCTCGCGGGAGAGACCGCCCGGTCCCAGGGCTGACAGACGCCGTTTGTGCGTGACTTCGGAGAGCGGATTCGTCTGATCCATGAACTGCGACAGCTGCGACGAGCCGAAGAACTCCTTGATGGCCGCGATGACCGGCTTGGAGTTGATCAGGTCGT
>JBAVBF010000329.1:0-8330 GCA_049586115.1 Thermoanaerobaculia bacterium
GTCCGACCCTCGTTACAAATCGGGGGGTCCTTCGACCGTCCTCCGCCGCTACGCGGCTCCGGCGGCTCAGGATGACAGCGTCCGCCCCCTACTGCCGCCGTCCCGATTGCGATGCCTCCGGTTCCGCGAGTACGGCAGCGATCATTCGCAAGAGCTGGTCGGCCGCGTACGGCTTGATGAGGATGTGGGGCACGCCGCTCTTCGCGATCTTCGTCATCGCCGCTGCGGAGGGATTGCCGGTGGTGGCGATGAGGCGAACGTTCCGGGCGATCCGGTTCACGGCCGCGATCAGCGCGAAACCATCGATCACCGGCATGGCCATGTCGGTGAGAATCAGCGCGATCTCTTCGTGCTGCCGCGAGAAAATGCCGATGGCCTGCGCACCGTCCATTGCCGTGACTACGCGGTAGCCGAACTCTTCGAGCGTTTGCTGCGTGATGCTGAGAACCGAAGCATCGTCGTCGACGAGCAGGATGGTCTCGCCGTTTCCCAGCGGCGGAGCAGCGAGGGAGGCAGGCGATGCCGCCGTTTCCACGTGCGTGCGGCGCGCGGGAAGATAAACCGTGAAGGTGCTCCCCTCGCCGGCCGCGCTGGCAACCGCGACGAAGCCACCGTGATTGCTGACGATTCCCTGCACCGTCGACAGGCCGAGGCCTGTGCCGCTGCCGACTTCCTTCGTCGTGAAGAAGGGATCGAAGATGCGATCGATGATCTCCTTCGACATCCCTTCTCCGGTATCCGTTACTTCGAGCACCGCGTAACCGCCTCCCGCGACGGCGCCGTGCAGCAGCGCTTCGGTATCGCTCAATACGTGGTTCCGTGCGGAGATCACGATGTGACCG
This sequence comes from Thermoanaerobaculia bacterium, assembly GCA_049586115.1. Lineage (GTDB taxonomy): Bacteria > Acidobacteriota > Thermoanaerobaculia > Gp7-AA8 > Gp7-AA8 > JADGNZ01. The sequence goes on from JBAVBF010000329.1 coordinate 843, forward strand.
CCGCGAGGCATGGCGTCGCGCGAATTGACACAGAGATTGAGCAGCACCTGCGTCAATTGCGTCGCATCGCCGGTAACCGGGTAGACATCCCTGGCGACGGCGGTTTCGAGCGTGATGTCCTTGGGGAAGGTGCTGGTGATGATGGCCTGAATCTCGCGCACGACCTCGCTGAGGAACACCGGTTCGCGCGAGGTCTGGCCGCCGCGTGCGAAGAGCAGCACCTGTTTCACCAGCTCGCTGCCGCGTTTGACGCTGCGTTCGATGTTCTCGATGGCCTGCATGCTCGGCGCATTCGGACTGAATCTCTTCAGCAGCGTGACGCCCATCAGAAACGGCAGGAGCAGGTTGTTGAGATCGTGCGCGATGCCGCCGGCCAGGGTTCCGAGGCTCTCCAACCGTTGCGCGCGGAAGAGCTGTTTCTCGAGTTGAACGCGGTCGGTGATGTCTTCGGCGATGCTGGCCACGCCGATCACTTCGCCGGTAGCCGAATAAAGCAGCGAGTTGTTCCAGTGAATGAGCCGACGCTCGCCGGAACGGGTCAGGATCTCATTGGTGTGATGCAGGACTTCGTTCCCGTCTTTCAGGAGCGTCACGAACGCTTCGCGCATCTCGCCGGCGATATCGGGAGGAGTGAATCGCTCGAACCAACTCGTTCCTACGACCTCATCGCGCGGCCAGCCGGTCAACCGCAGGAAGTAGTCGTTGCAGTACGTGACGCACCCTTCCCGATCGAGCATGATCGAGATGAGCTCGAGGTTGTCGAGCATCTCCCGGAAGCGGCGCTCCGTCTCGCGCAATTCACCCTCGGCGCGTTTGCGGTCGGTGATGTCGATCCACACGCCGACGATCTCGGCACGTGTTCCGTGCTCGTCGCGCACGAGCCGGCGGTTGTCGTCCACCCAGAGATACCTGCCGTCCCTGTGCCGCAGGCGGTACTCGTGACGGTTGCTTCCCTCGATCACGGTCTCGGCGACACTGGCGACGGCGCGCTCACGGTCATCCTCGTGCAGCTGACCTAACCACCATTCGTAACTGAGCGCCTCCTTCGCGTCGAAGCCGAGGAGGCGTGTGATGTTCTCGCTGACGAAACGCGGAAGGATCTTTTCGCCTTCGAGACGCAGTGCGTAGAGAACTACCGGGGTGTGATCGAGGAACTCCCGAAGCTGCGCATTCGCGTTGCGGAGCTCCTCCTCGGTACGGTTCCGCTCCGTGATGGCGCTCGACAGCTCGAAATTTTTCTTTTCCAGCTTGGTGACGAGACCGGCGTTGTACTCCTTCAGGACGTCCGTCGAATCGATGACCGCCGTCGGCTCGTGGCGAGGCGCGGCAAGAACGTTGGCGATGCTCTGTTTGATGTCGGGAAGCGATGCCGGCTTGCGGAGGTAATGGTCGGCGCCAAGGTCGAAGCTCAGCTTTTCGTCCGAGGGCGAGAGATAGGTGCTGGTGTAGACGATGAACGGGATGTCGTGATGCCGCTCGCTCCGCCGCACTTCGTTGCAGAAACGGTAGCCGTCCATCACCGGCATGAGGATGTCGGAAATGATGACGTCGATCTGCTCGCGGTCGAGAGCGGCCAGCCCTTCCACACCGTTCGACGCGTCGAACACGATGTGACCTTCCCCTTCCAGTTCGGCGCGGAGCAGTTTGAGATTGATCGGTTGATCGTCGACGATCAGGATGTTCAAAGGCGTCATCGAGCTCCGTCACTCGCGGCATTTTGCACCACCGTCCGAAGCGTCTCCGGCAGCGTGCGGGTGCTGACGGGCTTGTGAAGGTAGGCATCGCATCCCGCGTCCAACGCCTGATCCCTCGGAAATTTCTCCGGATACGAGGTGATGGCAACGATGAGGATTTCGCTCGTCGACGGGTCGGCTTTCAGTTTGCGCGCGAACGTCAGCCCGTCCATGCCGGGCAGCGCAAGATCGAGCAGGATGATCGTGGGACGGTTTGCCGCGATCGAAGCCAACGCCTCTTCCGCGGCTATGGCCGGAGCGACCTCATGACCGGCAGCGCTGAGCACGTGCACGGCCAGCTTCAGTTCTCCCGGCTGGTCTTCAACGACAAGGATCTTCATCGGAGTGTCCATCGTCAGGCCCTCGCCCGAAGGTATCCGGCCACGGCGTTCGGGAGCGTCCGCGTGTCGATTGGTTTGGTGATGTAGCCGTCGCAGCCCGCCTCGCGCGCGCGTGCATCGTCGCCTTTCATTGCGAATGCCGTCAGCGCCACGACCACGATGTGCCTCGTCGTTTCATCAGCCTTCAGCAGACGCGTGAGCGTGAGCCCGTCCATGCCCGGAAGGGCGATGTCCATCAGGATCAGATCGGGGAGCGAGCTCCGGATGATCTCCTGCGCCGACTCCGCATCGCTCGCGTTCAGGATTTCGTAACCATCGAACGACAGTATGTCCGAAGCGAGTTTCAGATTCGTCGGATTATCGTCGACGATGAGGATGCGCGCGCCGCTCATGACGGCTTGCCCTTCGCGATCATCGGCACGACCACGGTGAACTTGCTGCCCTTGCCCCACTCGCTTGCAGCGTCGATCGAGCCGCCGTGAAGTTCTACCAGCCGGCGCGTCAACGCCAGGCCGAGACCGGTGCCGGTATGCCGCCGCGCGGAGCCGGCGTCGAGTTGCTCGAAGTCGGTGAAGAGCCGTTGCATGTCTTCGGGCCTGATGCCGATTCCGCTGTCGGCGACGCTGATGGCGAAGCGCGATGCGTCGTGAATGGCCGCGGAGATCTCGATACGCCCGCCGGCGTCGGTGAACTTCACCGCATTCGACAGCAGGTTGTAGAGCACCTGCTTGAATTTCTGTTCATCGAGCGTCACGACGTCGAGAGGCGGAGCGACGGCAACATCGATGGTGATGTCCTTCGCCGCCGCAAGCGGCTGCATGACCGCGCAGACCTCCGCCACCGCCACCTTGACCGGAAACGGTTCGGCATGCAGCTCCATCTTTCCGGCTTCGACTTTGACGAGGTCGAGCAGATCGTTGATGAGCTGCAGCAGATGCCGGCCGCTGGTAAGAATGTCGCCGAGGTACTCCTTCTGCTTCGGGTTGAGCGGACCGGGCTTGCCATCGCTGAGGAATTCGGCGAATCCGATGATGCCGTTCAGAGGCGTGCGGAGCTCGTGGCTCATCGATGCGAGGAAATCGGATTTAGCGCGTCCCGCGGCCTCGGCTCGTTCCTTCGCTTGCTCCAGCTCGTCCGTACGCTCGCGTACTTTCTGCTCCAGCGTGTCCTTCGCTTCGCGCAGCTCGGCTTCCGTTTCGCGCAATGCGGAAATGTCAAAGGCGATGCCGCCGACGAAACGCTGTCCGTCCGGCGCCGTGAATGGAAACCGGGTCGTCTTCCAGAAACGCGTTTCGCCACCGGCCGCCATCAGTTCGACGGTCTCGACCGGTTCATTGCGGAAGAAGACTTCGCGATCCTTCCGCCGCACCACTTCCGCCTCTTCCGGTCCGAAAAGTTCGACCTCATTCCTGCCGAGCCACTGACTCGTCTCGGTGCCTACGACGTCGCGGAAGGTCTTGTTGAGATAGGTGTACCGCCCGCTCTCGTCCTTCATCCATTTCATGGCCGGGCTCGAGTCCATGAACGCGTTGAAGAGTGCCTCGGTATAGCGGCGCGCCATTTCGGCCCGCTTCCTTTCCGTGATGTCGAGCGATAAGACGAACAACCCTTCCGGCACTGCCTGGATCGCAAGCTCGAAACAACCCTCAGTTCTGTCGGGCAACTGGAAGAAGTTCTCGATCGTCCTGCCGGTCCGCGTTTCCATGCACTCGCGCAGCACGGCAAAGGTCGGCGTGGTCTCGATGCCTGGATACGCCTCCATCATCGTGAGTCCGAGGAGTGCGTCCACCGTCGACTGTCCATGGCGCGCCGCCGCAGGATTCACATAGACATAGCGCCATTCGCGGTCGATGATCTGACAACCTTCTCTCAGATTTTCCAGAGCGGAACGAAAACGCTCTTCGCTCGGCGGAAGGAGATCGGGCGGATTCACCGGGCTCCTTCCGATTCCACACGCAGGATCACGCCTTCGCCCGCTGCCGTGTGTCCACCATCATCCGATGGCCTGCCAATGACCAAGGATTCCAAGGACTGCGACGTGGGCAATAACGCCATAAAGGTCGCCGGTAACTATAACAGTGAATGGAAGTTGTCTGTCCTCGATTGTCTGGAGTCGGGGACGGAACGGGAAGGTTACGCCTGAATTGGCTAGAACGGTTGCGTAGGCGCGCAAACGTAGAAATGCATCATCAGTCGACGCGGGAGTCGCCTGCCTGCTTCTTGCATGATCGGCTCATTGTCCGGGCGGCCCGGGTCAGGCGCCGTCACCAATCACAGGAGCTGAAATGACTGATGTGTTATCTCGGAACAACGTGAAGATTTCCGGTAGCGGAACCCAGCCGATGATGTTCGCACACGGTTTCGGCTGCGACCAGACGATGTGGCGCTTCGTCACTCCCGCCTTCGAGCCTGACTACCGCGTCATCCTCTTCGACTATGTCGGCTCCGGCAAGGCAGACGCCGCCGCGTACGATCCGGAGCGCTATGCGTCGCTGGCCGGCTACGCGCAGGATGTGCTCGACATCATCGAGGCCCTCGACCTCCACGACGTGATCTTCGTCGGCCACTCGGTGAGCAGCATGGTCGGCGTGCTGGCCGCAAACCGCGAGCCGGAGCGATTCAGCCGGCTGATCATGGTCGGTCCCTCTCCGCGCTACATCAACGATGACGGCTACACCGGCGGCTTCGAGCGCGCCGACATCGAAGGCCTGCTCGATCTGATGGACCGGAACTACATCGGCTGGGCGAACTTCCTCGCGCCGGTGATCATGAAGAACGAAGAGCGCCCCGAACTGACGCAGGAGCTGAACGAAAGCTTCTGTTCGACCGATCCGAAGATCACGCGCCGCTTCGCCGAGACGACATTCTTCGCCGACAACCGCGCCGATCTGCCGGCGGTCACCGTTCCCTCGCTCATCATGCAGTGCAGCGAAGATGCGATTGCACCCGTCGAGGTCGGAAACTTTCTGCACGCAGCGCTGGCGGGGAGTACGCTGCGCCGCATGAAAGCGACCGGACACTGTCCGCACGTCAGCCATCCCGCCGAGACCGTCGAGGCCATCAAAACGTATCTCGCTGCGGTGTAACCTCGGAGTGCGATGCGCGACGTGATGAACACCGCACCGTGCGGATTCGTAGCATTCTCCGACGACGGAACCATCGTCGAAATCAACCAGACCCTGTGCGAGATGCTCGACTACAGCCGCGTCGAACTGGCCGGCTGGCATGTCGACAAAATCCTGCCGCCCGGCGGCCGCATCTTCTACCACACCTACCTCTTCCCGCTCCTCAAGGTGCAATCAAAGGTGGAGGAGATTTATGTTGCCCTTCGCGCGAAGGGTGGCGCGGACATCCCGGTGCTGCTCAACGCGGTCCGTGCCGAAATCGACGGCGTCTTCGTCAGCGAGTGCGTCTGCCTTCGCATGCTCCGGCGCCACGCCTATGAGGATCAATTGCTGCAGGCCCGCCGCCTCGCGGAAGAATCGAATGCCGCCAAAGCCAAATTTCTGTCGATGATGTCGCACGACCTGCGCACGCCGCTCACGACGATCTACGGCAATGCGCAGCTGCTGATGGACGCGGTGACCGGCGCCGAGCTCGATGCCGTGCGCGAAATCCGGCAGGCGTGCGAATTACAGATGACGATGATCAGCGACATCCTCGAATTTGCCCGTCTCGATTCGGGCCGCGTCCAGGTAAGCCCGCGCGCCATTTCGATCGGCAGCACGGTGGCGCGCGCCGAGGGGCTGGTCCGCGTACAGGCGTCGGAGGCGGGCGTCCGGCTCGTTTCCGCATGCGGCGACCATGTCGGCGCCATGGCCGACCCGAATCGTCTGCAACAGATTCTGCTGAACCTCCTCACGAACGCGATCAAGTTCACGCCGCCCGGCGGAATGATCGAGATCAGTTGCAGCTCCGATGGCGAGCGCACCCGCATCCGTGTTCGAGACAACGGAATCGGCATCGAGTCCGATCAACTGCAGCGCATTTTCTCGCCCTTCGTCCAGCTCGATGCGGGGCTAATTTCCCCCTCCAGCACGCCGCGCGGAGTGGGCCTCGGCCTGGCCATCAGCCGCGACCTCGCGCGCGCCATGGGCGGCGACGTCACCGCCGAGAGCACCGCCGGATCCGGCTCCACGTTCACGATCGATCTTCCCGCCGCGACGGTCGATGCGAAGAGTGAGGATGCCGTCCCGGTCCACTAACTACTGCTCGTCAGGACCCCAGATCGACGCGAGGTCGATCTCCACCTCGGGGAACGGCTCCGCGCGAACGACGTCTTCGCCGGTGAAGGTGGCGACGTACTTCCAGTTGCCGCCGTCAAGCGTCAGCACTTCGAGCGTCCGGCCGATCGGATCGACAAGCCACAGCCAGGGCACGCCGTGTTCCGCGTAGATCCGCATCTTCTTGCCACGATCGACGCGAAGCGACGATGGCGAGATCACCTCGCAAACCCAATCCGGCGTGACGACGAAACGTTGATCCTTCGGAATCCGTGACATGCGCTCACGCCGCCACCCGCCGAGATCCGGCACCAGCACCTGCTCATTCAAAATGAAGTGAACCTCGGGTTCGAAGACGATCCACCATCCACCCGGCCCTCCACGCCCGCGGTCGTACGGCGTTCCGATATCCATCCCGAGCGCGGAGGCAAACCGCGCATGCGGTCCGCCCGGGCGCGGCGACGTGTACAGATCGCCATCGATCAACTCGGCGACCATGTTCTCCGGCACCTTCTCCAGATCAGAGTACGTCGCGCGATGGCTGATGCGCGCTTTCATTCACCGGATTGTACGCGTGCGAGTCATTCGGTTAAGGTTCACGGCCATGTTGCGACGCCGATTCCTCTTGCTCCTTCTCGTTTTGCTTCCGCTGATGGCCCACGCCGCTCCACGGCATGTAGACATCGTCATCACCGGAGGCACCGTCATCACCATGGCCGGTCCGAATATCGAGGACGGCGCGGTGGCCATCGACAACGGCGGCATCGTTGGCGTCGGCAAGTCCGCGGACATCGCCAAACGATTCGCAGGCGCGGAAACGATTCACGCGCGCGGCATGGCCATCCTTCCCGGTTTCGTCAACGCGCATACCCACGTGCCGATGACGCTCTTCCGCGGCATCGCCGACGACCGCGACCTCATCGACTGGCTGCAGCACTTCATCTTTCCCGCCGAAGCCAAGAACGTCGATCGCGATTTCGTGAGGTGGGGAACCCGTCTGGCAGCAGCCGAGATGATCGCGTCCGGCACGACCACGTTCACCGACATGTACTACTTCGAGAGCGACATCGCGGCCGAGGCGAAGAAGGCCGGGCTGCGCGGCGTGCTGGGCGAGACGATGATCGACTTTCCCGCGCCCGACAACAAAACGTGGGACGCCGCCGTCGCCTACATTCGCGACTTCATCAAGCG
>JBAVBF010000330.1:0-3480 GCA_049586115.1 Thermoanaerobaculia bacterium
GCGTCGTTTCGTCCGACGCAGACGGAGCCGGTGCCGGCGATCACGACCACGCCCGCGCCGAAGCCGATCGCGCCGCTGAGGGCGATGCGCGCATCGTTGTCGACCGTGAAGTTGCCGCGCGGAAAGAAGACGCTGAGCGAGTCGACGACCTCCTGCCGGTGGGCTGGATGATCGGCGCCGGCGATGCCGCAATAGGTCCAGGCGATCTCGCGGCTGGCCACGTCGGCGGCCACGAGCGCCTTGTTCACGGCGCGTTCGATGTTGCGCGCCGCCGTCTCGATGCCCACGCGCAGGTGATTGGACGGACCGGCCAGTCCGTCACCGAGCGCGCGTCCGGTGTCGTCCGTGACCAGCGCTGCCGTTTTCGACGCGCCGCCGTCGACGCCGAGGTAGTACGCCATGCGGGTAGTCTTTTACCGCAAGTGCGATGCCGTTGGGATCGTTCTTGCAGAGTTCGCTGGATGAAGGAGATGTACATGAAATCGAAACGCATTCTGACGATCGCCGCGCTGGCTGTGATGAGCGTGATCCTGATCGCCGCAACGGGCTGCAAGATGAGCGGTATGGCCGTGACCACACGCGGCCAGCTTCTGAAGCTGAACATCAACCATCCGAAGGATCTCCCCGAGCGCGGTGAGGACAACATCGACATCGTGGTCGGCAGCCGCGGTGTGAAGAGCGTCCGCGACATCCTGCTCGACGTCGAGATCCCGCCGCAATTGATCGTCGAGGACGAAATTCACGAACGCGGCGTGACCATGACCCACGATCCCGGCTCGAACGTCTATCACTACACCTTCGGCAATCTGCAGCCCGCCGAGGATTCGACGATCCACTACAAAGTGCGGACGTCGTTCGGCACGATGAGTCAGAGCGAGAGCTTCAAAGCAACGGCGTGGCAGCGCGACCTTCCCGGTGACAAACTCGTGGAGACTGCAGTGATCAAGTTGCGGCCGTAGGCGATAAGCTCTCGAACCATGTCGTCCATCGATCTCGACCAGCAACCCAACCACGAAATCCACATTCCTCCCAAACCGCGCGAGTCGCTGGAAGACCGCAAGCTGCTCGATCGGCCGAGCCGGCACGAAGTTCTGCAGAGTGAGTCGTGGCGCGTGCTGCGGATTACGAGCGAGTTCGTGGCCGGCTTCGATCATCTGGCCGAGGTTTATCCGGCCGTGTCGATCTTCGGGTCGGCACGGACGCAACTGGCGAACGAGTACTACGACGCGGCGGTCAAGACCGCGGAGCTGATCGGCAAGGCCGGCTTCGCGGTCATCACCGGCGGCGGGCCCGGGATCATGGAAGCGGCAAACAAAGGTGCGCGGCAGGCGGGCGCGCTGTCGATCGGCTGCAACATCGAGTTGCCGTTCGAGCAGAAGGTCAACGCGTACGTCGACAAGGCTATGACCTTCCGCTACTTCTTCGTGCGCAAGACGATGTTCATCAAGTACTCGGAGGCGTTCATCACCTTTCCGGGCGGCTTCGGAACGCTCGACGAGTTGATGGGCGCGCTGACTCTGATTCAGACGAAGAAGATCACGAACTTTCCGGTGATCCTTTACGGTAGCGAGTATTGGGGCGGGCTGATCGACTGGCTGCGCAAATCGGTGCTGACGGCGAACAACATCACGAAAGAGGACGTCGACAGCCTGCATGTCGTCGACGATCCGAAACGCGTCTGCGAAATCGTCTGCGCGTTTCATGACGAGGCGCTGGTCACGAACAAAGACGAAGACGAGATCACGCCTCCGCCGCGCTCGCGGCATTCGGACTGACAAATGGCTCTTCCTTTGCAGTTATTGGAACTGAAAAGGAGACTCCAGAATGCGTATTCAGCAGACGGATCGAATCCTCAAAGACGCCCGAATCACTCGCCACGATCATCAGGTCCATCAGCAGAGTCGCGGCGGGATGTGGCAGCGTGCCTGGCACTCGCTGACCGGCATCTTCAAACGTTCGTAAATTCACTCGCGAGGCGCTTACGGCGCCTCGCTCTCTTCCACTTCTTCGGTCGGCGGCGCCTGCGTCTGCACGATCACCCAGCGGACGCGGAACCGTTCGGCATCCAGCACTTCGATCGATAGGTCGCCGAGTTGCGTGCGATCGCCGGGCACGACTTCCCGTCCCAATCTCGCGGCAACGTACCCGCCGATGGTTTCCTCCGCCGGCTCGCCCACGTCGACTTTCAGCCGGTCCGCGAGATCCTCAATCAGGTAGTCGCCGCGCACGCGATACCGTCCATTTCCGAGCGGCTCGATCTCCGGCCGCTCGCGATCGAACTCGTCCTGAATCTGCCCGAACAACTCCTCGGTGATGTTCTCGAGCGACACGATTCCCGATGCGCCGCCGTACTCGTCGAGCACGCACGCCATGTGCGTCTTGTGCTCGATGAACTGCGACAGTAGCGCGTCCACTGTGGAGTTTTCGGGGACGAAGAGCACGTCGCGCTTCAGCTCCATCATCGTCCGTCCCGGTCCGCGCAGCTGAGCGAGGAAGAGATCTTTGACGTGAATGAGTCCGATGGTTTGATCGAGCGTCCCGTCGCACAGCGGGTAGCGCGTGTGGCGCGTCGTGCGGATGATCTCGAGATTTTCCTCGATCGATTTCAGCGTGGAGAGAACCGAAACGTCCGTGCGCGGAACCATGATCTGGCGCGCCGTCCGTTTCGAGAACTGGAAGACGCCTTCGATGATCTCCCTGTTCTCCTCGGACAAAATCCCGGCCTTCTCCGAATGCGCGAGGATGAGGCGCAACTCCTCCTGCGAGTGCACCATCTCCGTATCGCTGGCGGGCTTGATTCCGACGAGACGCAGCACGCGGTTCGTGGTCCGGTTCAGCATCCAGATGATCGGAAACATCAGCACGTAAAACGCGCGGAGCAGATGTGCTGACCAGAGGGCGGTGCCGAGGGTCTTGTCGATGGCGAGGTACTTGGGGCCGAGCTCGCCCATGATGATGTGCAGCGCCGAGATCACCACGAACGCGATCGACGCCGCGATCGTGTGCGCGACTGCGATGCTGTAGACGCCAAGAAATGCGAGCCGCGGCTGAATCAGCGCTGCAAATGCTGGCTCGCCGACCCAGCCAAGCGCGAGCGAGGCGAGCGTGACGCCGAGCTGCGTGGCGGAGAGGTAGCTGTCGAGTTTCTTGATGATGCGCCGCGCCATGCGCGCGCGCGAGCTCCCCTCCGCGGCCATCTCCGCAAGCTGCGTCGGCCGCACTTTGATGATCGCGAATTCAGCAGCGACGAAGAATCCGTTCGCAATGATGAACAGCAAAGCGAGAAGCAAGTACCAGCTAGGCATGCTCACCGAGCGCGAAGGGCCGTCGCGCTACGCGATGGAGGGACGTCCATGGAGGCGGGGGATTGTATCGCGACTGCCAGCACTGTCATCCTGAGCCGCCGAAGGACGGTCGAAGGACCCCGTTCCTGCTAACCAGGTCGGGCGGCGGCAAATCACGATGCAAGCACGTAGGAGG
>JBAVBF010000331.1:0-7009 GCA_049586115.1 Thermoanaerobaculia bacterium
AGGGCGGCTAGTATCGCATGAGTCCATTCGTTGGGATCGCCGGGCGGAACGAGCACGCCGGTGCGCCCTTTCTCGAGCCGCTGCACGTTGATCGCCGTTCGCGAGGCGATGACTGCGGTTCCGGCGACGATGGCCTCGGCGACGAAGCCGTCGAAATCGTTTTCGCTCATGGCCGGATCGACCCACACATCTACGCCACGTAGATCGTCCGGCGAGGGAATGGTGTCGAAGAGCAGCCAGTCGACGTCGTCGCGATAGCGCTGAATGCGCGCCGCAGTTTGTTCGATGATGTTGCGAAGTTGCGGTCGGGCGAATGTGCCGACGGTCGGCTTCTTCGTTTGCCGTTCCGCCGCGCCGAAGTAGTTTTCCTCCACCGCCTCGGGGATGAAGGACATCGCACCTTTCAACGGCGTGATGATCCGCTCCGGCGGTGTCATTCGCCGAAATCGTTTGCGGCGCGGGCGGCCGTTGCTGACATACGGCCTATCGAGCTCGACGAACATCTCCTCCGGCGCGTAGACGTGAATCAAATCCGCCTCCGCCGCTGCGCCGACGCGCACGTCGTGCTCCGCCGAAAGCGACGCGAAATCGATCCGTTGCGATTTGCGCTCGTACTCGGAAGCGCCGGGAAGAACAAGCTGCGCGACGATCACGATGCTGACCTTATGACAAGTTGAGCACTGTCATCCTGAGCCGCCGTAGCCGTGTAGCGCGAAGCGCGGAGCGGCGCAGGACGGTCGAAGGACCCCCAGACCGGTAGCCGGAAAGGGCGGTGGTCGTTGACGAGGCAAGCACTGTGGAGGTCCTTCGACCGTCCTTCGGCACTCCGCCTTCGGCTACGTACCTCCGGCGGCTCAGGATGACAGGCTATCCTTCGCGCGCTTCGGATGACGCTGATCCTCTATCTCCTCACCGCCGCCCTGCTCCTCGGCATCGCGCATGCGCGCGTCACGCGGCTCACGCGTTGGGCGGCGCTGGCGTTGCTGTTGATTCCGCTCGTGTTTACCGGACGCGCGCTGCTGACTGGACGCGTTTACGCGCCGGTCGAGATGGCCTACGCGACGGAGCCGCTGAATGCGTATGGAGCGGAAGTCGGTGCTCCATCGCCGCAGAACGGGATGCTGTCGGACATCGCATTTCAGATGATCCCGTGGCGGCAGGCGTTGCGGCGGGCGGTGGCAGAGCACGAGTGGCCGTTGTGGAACCGGTTCGAAGGCTGCGGCGACGTGCTGGCCGGCGCGGCGCAGGCGGCGCCGTTCAGTCCCTTCACGTGGATTGCGCTGCTGCTGCCGGTCGCGGCGAGCTTCGGTTACACGGCATCGATCGGCTTTTTCATCGCCGCGCTCGGTGCGTTTTTGCTGGCGCGCGATTTTGAGTGCAGCGAGCTGGCGTCGCTGATCGCGGCGGCAGTCTTCACCTTCTCCGCGCCGATGGCGTTGCAGATTCTCTGGCCGCTCGGATTCGCGTGGACGTTTCTTCCGCTCGTGCTGCTGGCGACGCGGCGCGTGGTGGTCGCGCCGTCGATGCGATCCGCGTCGATGCTGGCGACGGTGCTCGTATTCGAGGTCTTGACCGGACATCCTGAGACGCTGCTCCACGTCACCTTCCTCGGCGGCATCTACGGCGCGTACGAACTGCTGCGGCCGGGACGCGCGCGGCGAGGACTGGCCATCGCGTATGGCGCCGCGGCGGGCGTGGTCGCGCTGCTGCTCACCGCAATCGCGTTGCTGCCGTTTCTCGAAGCGAGCCCGCAGACGGCTGAACACTTCATGCGCGCGGAGGTCTTCGCAAAGAGCCCGCTGCGCATTCCGGCGGGCCGCATCTCGGCGGCGCTCATCTCCGATCTGCTGCCGTTCGCGCGACACCTGTTCCGGCAGTTTCTGTTTGCGCGTGCCGAGGCGGGCAGCATCGCTCTGGCGCTGGCGATCGTTGCGTTGTGGAGGTCGCGCGCCCGCGAACGCTGGTTTTTCGCGGTGCTGGGCGTGCTCTGTCTGATGGTCAGTGCCGAGGTGTGGCCGGCGGCGCAGTTCATTCATCGGCTTCCGCTGTTTCAATTAGCGATGAACGATCGGCTGGCGTCGGCAGTCCCGCTGTGCCTCGGCATTCTGGCGGCGTTCGCGATCGATGCACTCTCCGATCGCGCCGGAGCAGTGATGGTCGCGTTGCTGATCCTCCTCGCGGCCGGCGCCTCGGCCATGCGCCCCGACTCGATCGATATCCCGCGATTCGTCGGCGAGCTTGCGCCGCTGGCGATTGCCGCGGTGATCGTATTGTTCGTGCGCAATCGCACGTTCATCGCGCCATCGCTCCTCGCGTTGATCCTGCTGCAGCGGACGATTTCCGACGGCTCGCTGATCCCGGCCAACGATGCGCGCATCGCCTTTCCGCCGATCGCGCTGTTCCAGCCGATGCAGTCGATTCGCGAACCATTTCGCATCGTCGCTACGGGACCGGGACTCTTTCCGAATACCGCCACGATGTACGGGCTCGAAGATGCGCGCGTGTTGACGGCGATGTCGCTGAATGCGTTCATGGAGACCTTCCCGGCCTGGTGCCGCCGCGGCGGATACGGCTTCAACCAGATCGACGACCTGACACGGCCGATGCTGTCGATGATGAACGTTCGCTTCGCCGTCGTGCCGCAGAACGATCCGATCCCGGATGGCTGGCGCGACGTCGTCACCGACCACGGCTCGCGCCTGATCGAGAACCTGCGCGTTCTTCCGCGCGCCTTCGTGCCGCACAGCGTTCGCATCGGCGTTTCGAACGATGTCGAGGACATGACCGCGGCGACGAATTTCGCCGATGTCGCATGGATCGACGTGCCTGGCATCGCGCACGACGCCGCCAACGGACCGGGAACGGTAAGCATCCGCCGGCGGAAACTCGGATTTCGAATCGATGCGTCGATGGAACGCGAAGGCTTGGTCGTGATCTCCGAGGCGGCCTGGAAAGGATGGCGCGCGGAGGTCGATGGGCATCCCACAAACATCGTCCGCGCCAATCACGCCTTCCTCGGCGTGTTCGTTCCCGCGGGAAAGCACACGATCCGGCTGACCTATCTTCCGCAATCGTTCGTCATCGGACGCGCGATCACGTTCGCGACGATCGCATTGATCGCGTTCGCAATTTTGCTGCGGATCGTAATGAGACGGCGCGTGTCGCGGCAAGTCCCGGCGTCGGCAAAGCAGGCGTGAACCGTCGCCCACGCTTTCAGGGCGTGGGTACACGGGTATCAATTTGTGACCGCTTCAGCGGGCGAACAAAGCTTTCTTTCGCGCGTCAAGACGCGCTCACAATCATGGACCGATTCGGTTACCCACGGCTCGAAGCCGTGGGCTACGGTTCTTAAGCCAGCTACGCTGGTCAGAGTGCATACGTTTTTTTGCCAGACGGAGACCGAACTAGAACGCCTGACCGCTTGAAAACGCGATCAGCCATCCCTTGCGGCCCAGGGGATCGCGGTTGAGAGCGTAGGCGAGGTCAATGCGCAGCAGGTTTTTCGGGGTTCGCGGGAGGCCCATGCGGAGGCCGATGCCGATGTCGCTTTTTACATGCATCAGGTTTGTGAAGCCGTCGCTGGTGGCGTTGCCGGCATCCGCGAAAACGACTACTCCGGGTGAGGCGAGCTGCAGAATTTCGCGGCCGAGGTAGAGGCGCTCTTCGACGTTCAGAACGATGGCTCGGCTGCCGGCGAACGCGTGCGCGCGATAGCCGCGAAGGCCGCTCAAACCGTCGGCGAAGAATTGCTGCTCGCCGTCCATGCGCCAGCCGCTGCTCATCGAGAGACGGCTGAGGAAAGTTGTCGGATGCGATGCCCGCCCGCCGCGGCGGACGTAGAGCACCGAGGTGCCGGCGAGCGTGTTTTGCGGTCCGCCGTCAAGGCGCGACGACACCGCGACGGCCGGCATGATGAAGCCGTTACCGAGCCACTTGCCGTCGCCAGCAGCGACGCGGAAGTACGACGTGGTCCGGTCCACGCCGAGCGACTGCGGCGAGATCGCTGCTTCGATCGAATACTGCCGGCCGAGGTTGAAGTCCTCGTAGCGAATGTCCTTGTTGACGAAGTTGAGTTTGACGAAATCGTTGGCGGAGCTGTCGTACCGGACGAAGAGGTAGCGGAACTCGCGATCCGCGGGGAGCGTCTGGGCCACACCGCGATTCATCCGGGCGAACGAGTCGTCGACGGCGCGAACGCCCGCGGTCAGGCGATTTGCGGTGACGTCGTTGGGATCGAGTGCGACGCCGAAACTCGCGGCGATCTCGCGATGCTGCTGGCGGAACCGCTCGGTCTCGACTCCGCCGCCGTAGAGATGATCGAACTGGCGAAAGCCGGTGAAGGAAATGTCCGTCGCCCACGGCGTGGCGAACGAGTAGAACGGCCGCGTGACCTCGAAACGATGGTCGTAACCGTCCGAGTTCACGCCGTACCCGAAGTTGGCTTTCCAGTACGGCGCAAAAAAAGCGGGATCGGTGTAGACGGCGCCGATGCGGGAACGGTCGACACCGTTCTGCCAGCCGAGCTCGAGATCTTTGCCGAGGCCGAGGAGGTTGGTCTCGGCGAGCGTCGCGCCGACCGTGCTCTTGCCGCCTTTGCTGCCGGCCTGCGTCTCGGGCGCGATCGACCACGAATCCTGCGTGGTCACAGTGACGTCAACGACGCCGTCGTGCGGCTCGGAGGGAACGACCGAGGCGGATTTGAGGAAGCCGAGCGCGCGCAGATTGCGTTCCGTCTCTTCCAGCCGTGCCGGACTATACGGATCGCCTTCACGGAAGAGGAGAAACTTCTCGATGACCGACCTGCGCGTCTCGATGTGCAGCCGGTCGGCGAGTTTGTAGAGAGCTCCGTGGCCGGCCTCGGCGTCCGAATACACATCCAGCGGATGAATGGTGATGGTGCCGATACGAAGGGTCGGCTCCGTTTGCGCGCTGAGCGCGGCGGCGACTGCGAACCCGAGGAGCGCGAGGAGGGCGGATTTCACCGGACGGTTTGAGGGTAGCAGATCGGCGAGAGTGGCAAGGGAAC
The DNA here is from genome assembly GCA_049586115.1 of Thermoanaerobaculia bacterium. Classification (GTDB taxonomy): domain Bacteria; phylum Acidobacteriota; class Thermoanaerobaculia; order Gp7-AA8; family Gp7-AA8; genus JADGNZ01. Next base: position 5,027 of record JBAVBF010000331.1, read on the forward strand.
GGTTCACGCGGAGCGCGCGGAGAGTCGGAGAGAAGATTTGCTATCCTGCGCGTCACACCAATCCCCGGAGGAAATCCCTTGGACAGTTATCGTGGCGGCTGGATCGAAATCATTGCCGGAGGCATGTTCTCCGGAAAGTCGGAGGAGTTGATCAGGCGTCTGCGCCGGGCCGTGATTGCGCGGCAGCGCGTGCAGGTGTTCAAGCCGCTCATCGACGACCGCTTCAGCACGGAAGACATTGTGTCGCGCGACGATCGCAGGCTGAAGGCGCACGCGGCGGCCACGAGCGCGGAATTGCTGACGCGCGTCGAGATCGGGATTCAGGTCGTCGGGATCGACGAGATCCAGTTCTTCGATGCGGGCATCGTCGACGTCTGCATGCAGTTGGCTGATGCGGGCATCCGCGTGATCGCGGCGGGACTCGATCAGGATTACATGCGCCGTCCCTTCGGACCGATGCCGGCGCTGCTGGCGGTGGCCGAGGATGTGTCGAAGATGCACGCGGTATGTGTGCGCTGCCGCGGCGCCGCGCACTACTCGCAGCGCGTTTCTGGCGGCAATGCGCAGGTGGAAGTGGGCGATTCGTCGTACGAGGCGCGATGCCGCGCGTGCTACGAGTTGTACAAATCGGCGCCGATCGAGGAGCCGGCTGTGCAGCTCACGATCACTGCATCCGCCTGAGCCGGACGCGTGACATTTGTTGTCAGTGATCGGTCAATAGAATGACCTTCGCGCTCCGGCAGCGACTCCTCATCAATGGCCTAAGTGGCTTATAGTCAGCACGATAGGCGCCGCTAGGGGTCTGGTATCGGGCTTGCCGTATACTCTCCGACTTCCCCAACCAAAGAGAGGCCGGCGTGATACGAAGACAGAAGGGTTTTACCCTGCTCGAACTGCTGGTGGTGGTAGCCATCATCGGCATCATTGCCGCGATCGCGATCCCGAACCTGCTCGTGGCGATCCAGCGCGCGAAGCAGCGCCGGACCATGGTGGACATCCGAAACATGGCCACGGCGTGGGAATCGCGGAACAGCGAAGCGAGCCGCTACAACGCTGCCGGACAGGCGAATGGCGTCGGGGGGGCGGACCAGCGGATTACGGGCGATAACCTTGCGGACATGCTGGAGCCGACCTACATCCGGGTGGTGCCGAAGGTCGATGGATGGGGGTTGGCGTATCAGATGTACACGAACAAGGCCTACGGCTCGGCCGAAAAGGCAAACGTCTACGCGATCCTTTCGGGCGGGAAGGATGGGATCATTTCGAGCGATCCGACCACAGGGCCTTTCACGAATTTCGATTGCGACATCGTTTACAGTAACGGCGTCTTTCTTTCGTACCCGGACGGGGTGACGCTCAACAAGTAGCCGCGTACGATCGTCAAGAACGACCGCATGCACTCACTCCGGCTGCCTGGCATCCTGGCACTTTCCTGCTGCCTTCTCGCGCCACTCTCCTGCCGGCGCGCCGCGGCCGGTTCCGGCGATCCCGTCGAACGCGAAGCCGAGGATGCGCTTGTGTCGTATCTGCGCATCGACACGTCGAATCCCCCCGGCAACGAGACATCCGGCGCCCGTTTTCTACAGCAGCTTCTGATCAAGGACGGCATCGACGCGAAACTGATCGGCTCCGATCCGAAACGGCAGTCGGTCTACGCGCGGCTTGCGTCCGGCACGAATGAAAAGGCGCTGGTGCTGCTGCATCACATCGACGTCGTTCCCGCGATCGCCGGCGAGTGGACGAAACCGCCGTTCGCCGGCATTCGCTCCGGCGGCTACCTCTGGGGACGCGGCGCGCTCGACATCAAATCGCTCGGCATCGCGGAGCTGATGGCGTTCGTCGATCTCAAGCGCCGTCATGTGCATCTGCGGCGCGACGTCATCTACCTGGCTGTCGCCGACGAGGAGCTCGGCGGCACCAACGGCTGCCGCGCGATTCTCGAACAGCATCCTGAACTTTTCGCGAACGCGGGCTTCGTGCTGA
>JBAVBF010000332.1:0-3095 GCA_049586115.1 Thermoanaerobaculia bacterium
ATTCGGCATCGATCTGCAGATCACGCGCGGCGCATTGATCGCCATCGCCTGGGACGCCGCGCGCCAGAAGCGCCTCGGCGCGCGCGCCTTGCGCGAGACCTTCCGGCGCGTCATCGGCGGTCTCGAATTCGATCCCGCCGATTCCGGTACGCGCGTGATCACGGTCGACGAAGCGATGGTCAAGGAAACGATCGCCGGCCGCGAGCAAGGATCTCCTCGGTCGCGATGATCCGCACCGCGTTCGTCCTTGCGATGCTGGCGATTGCCGGCGCGGCTGCCGGAGCATCCGTCGCATTCGTCGACAACCGCGCCGCCGCCGGTGGAAGCGGCACCCGCGACCATCCATTCGCCACGATCGCGCAGGCTGTTCAGAGCGGCACGATCGTCTACGTGGCGGAATCCGACAAACCGTACGAAGAGAGCGTCAGCTTGAAGAAGGGGCAGATGCTCGTCGGTTCCGCCTTCGGCCTCGACGCGCTTCGCGCCGAATTTCATGTCGAATTCGAAGGTGGCGGTGTTCCGGCGATCCAAGGCGCCGGGCCAACGATCCGCGGAACGATTGCCGCGAGCGGCGACAACGTCATCGCCGGATGCACCATGCTCGCGGAAGGGCCGAACGCGATCGTCGCGAGTGGCGCGGTGGGAACGCTGACCATTCGCAACGTCTACTTCAAAACGTCGCGCGGCGGTTTCGCGATTTACCTTCAGGCCCAGCAGGGCAACGTCGACATCTCAGGCGGTGCGATCGACGCGACGAACGGCGGAGGCGGAATTGCGCTCGATAACGGTTACGGCGACGTCGGCATCGAGCGCATCCCGATCTCCGGCGAATTCAACACCGCGCTGCGAGTTCAGGGGCTGCGCTCCGGCACCGTCACGCTCCGCCGCGGCTCGAAGTTTCACGTTCGCGACGCCTTCAACGACGCGATCGTCATCAGCGGCGTCGAACGCGGCGCGGCGGTCGTATTCGAAGACACGATCGACGTGCGCGGACGGCGGCGCGGCGTCGTGATCGACAAGTCGGCGAAGGTCGTCATCGGCGGCGCCTCGACGCTGAACACCGCGAACGGCGCGGCGCTCGAAGTGCACGACTCCGGCGTTGACCTCTCCTTCGAATCCGTTTCCGCACAGGGGTTGGCGCCCGGAACGCTCGACGAAGGGATCATCCTCGACCGCGTACACGGAAAGGTGTCGATCACCGGCACGGACGGCAAGATCGGTACGGGCGGCGCCATCCTGCACGCGCGCGGCAACGGCATCCGCATCGATCACGCCGATCACATACGCATGGCCGGCCTCACGCTCACCGACAGCGGCGTCAACAAACCGGTGCGCGGCGGCCGCTGCGCCGGCAATTTCGAGGTGAATTCGACCGCCGTCTGCCGCGCCGCGCTCTATCTCCGCCACATCAGCGATTCAGCATTCGAGAACATCGTCATCGACGGCGGCAGCGCCATGGGCATCAACGCCAACAACATCCGCGACGTCACCTTCGGCGGCATCGACGTTCATCGCGCCGGCGATGAGACGTTCGAAAGCGGCGTTCTGCTGCAGGAAGTCGGCGGCACGATCACCTTCACCGCCTCGTCGTTCGCCGACAACGCCGGCAGCGAGATGCTGATCGAGCAGCGTTTCAACAATGGCAGGATCGTGCTCGATCGCTGCATCTTCAGCGCGACGGGACGTCCCGAGGTCGCACCGCATCTGCTCGAGCTGCGGTCGTTCGGCAATGCGAAAGTCGACGTCGAGCTTCGCGCCGCCGATCTTCACGACAACCTCGGCTCCGCCATGGATGCCGCGGCCGCCGAAGGCAGCTCGCTTTCCATCGATACGCAGAACTCCTCGCTGCAGCACTTCGGCCACGGCATCATGACCGTCGCGGCGAAGCAGAGCGGAAACGCGCGCATCGCATTGCGCGGCAACACCATCGTGGCGCTCGCGTCCGACCGCGCCTGGATCGACGCCGCCGCGTCCGACGCCGCCGGCATCTGCGCCGATATCGCCGCGAATCGGTTCAGCAGCGTGCCTGGAACGGTCATCCATCTCGCAGCGGCTCCGCAGGCGAATCTGCGCATTCTCGGCTTGCCTTCGGGCACCGCCGCGATCGGCGCGGCGCTGGCGGCGGCGAACGGCGGAGCGGTCACGTTGGTGGAAGGTCCGGCGGCCGCTGCGGCAACTTGCCGGTGATACCGATCACTCCTCGGCGTTGAACCCGTGCTAGTATCGCCGGCGTCCAGTCCGACTTCAGCCCCGCGCAGATTCAGGGCGCATTCCAGATAAAACGCCATATGGAGAGCCGTATGAAAGCCAAAGCTGCATCTGTTGGTATTCCGCGTCGCGAATTCCTCCGCATCAGCTCCGTCGCCGCCGTCGGTGTGGCCATCGTTACGATGAGTGACGGAACCCTCTTCGCCGCGACCAGCTCAGGCATCGTTCCGCTCATGGATGTCGGCTATGCGCCCTCGCTTCCGGCTGCCGGTTTCTCCACCCAGTTGAGCAGCGCCGACTCCATCCTCAGCCCCGATCCGCGCTTCATCAGCACCGGCGCGCGTCTCAGCGTCGTCGCCGCGAAGCGCGCCGATCGTCATCGCAATGCGCCCGGCGGCATCGGTATCGACGCCCTCTTCGCGACGAATCATCGCCAGCCGGACAATCCATCGCACTACCGCTTCTTCTCCGTCAATGGCCGCCCCGACGTCGATGCGATCAGCGGCCCGGTCTCCTTCAACATGCCGGTTCCGTCAACCTCGGGTGTCACTCTGATGGTGACGCGGCAACGCGCCACGCCGCAGGAGCAGTCCACGACGGCGCCTCCGATCGAATCCGAGGTTTCCGCGCTGACGCTGTCCCTCGGCAATGTGGCCGGACCGAAGCTCACCCGCGGCGTCTACGTTCTCGCCTTCCGCGAGGAAAACAGTGATTCGATGTCGAGCTGGAGCCGCCTCTCGATCGCCAATGGCGACAGCGGCTACTACATCCCCGGCGCGACCTTCTCGTACGTGTTGCTGAATGTCGACTACGCGCCGGAGGAGAAAGCCGTTCCCGCACCCGACCGCCGCCGCTCCGCGCGGCACTAACCATCATCGATCTCCACC
>JBAVBF010000333.1:0-10209 GCA_049586115.1 Thermoanaerobaculia bacterium
GTGCTAACCCAACCGGAGCCAGCCTCCCATTTGGCGGCGGGACGCCGCCAGGCCAGCCGGCGAGGACGCCAACGCTCCACTCATTAGTCGCTCTTCGTGAGGGGCAGCTCGACGGTGAACGTTGCGCCTTTGCCGAGACCGTTGCTTTCGGCGGTGACGCTTCCGCCGTGGATCTCGGCGAGATGTCGGACGATGGCGAGACCGAGTCCGAGGCCGCTGTGGGCGCGGGCGCTGCCTCCGTCCGCCTGCCGGAAGCGTTCGAAAACGTGGGGCAGGAACGCCGGGTCGATGCCGGGACCGTCGTCGCTGACCATGATGCGCGCCGCATTTTCGGTGCGGACCAGATGCACCTCGATGTGGCCGCCGCGTGGAACGAATTTGATCGCGTTCGAGAGCAGGTTCCAGACGATCTGCTGCAAACGGTTCGCGTCGCCTTCGACGAGCGGCGTGAAGTCGAGATGGACGCCGATGCTGATCTGCTTCGCGGTCGCGGCAGGGCGCAGAGTTTCGATCGCGTTCGTGATCACGCCACGCAGATCGACCGGCGCGACGGTCAACCGGAACTTGCCGCTGATGATGCTGGAGACGTCGAGGATGTCTTCGATCAGCCGCGCCTGCGCTTGCGTGGAGCGGTCGATCGACTCAAGAGCCAGCGCCATCGTCTCCTTGTCGACGCTCGCAACGGTCAGCATGCGAACCCAGCCGAGCGTGGCCGTCATCGGCGTGCGCAGTTCGTGCGACACGGTCGCCAGGAAGGTGTCCTTGGCGCGGTTGGCTTCGACTGCGGCGGTGTGCAGTTGCGCGTTCTCCAGCGCCAGCGCCACGCGGCGCGCGAAGAGCTCCGCCAACTCGATATCGGCCTGATCGTAGCGTTGCTTTTCGCGCGATCCGACGGTGACTGCGCCGATCGTTCCACCGCGGGCGATGAGCGGAACCACCATGTACGACTGCGATTTGAGCCGGCCGAGGAGGCTTCGGAACTGGTCGCCGCGCTGCGCGATCACCTCGGGTGGAATCTCATTCACGATCTGCGGCTGACCGGTGCGAATCACCGCGGCCGCCCCAGTGTTGAGATCGGGACGCGGACCGAACGTCTGCAGCAGACGCGCGTCATCCTCCATCCGTGGATCGACATGCTTGACCACCGCGCGGCGGATGACAGTGCCTTCCACGACGTCGATCACGCAGAGGTCGCCGAGGATCGGGATGGCGGCCGCGGCGGAGTTCTCGAGCGTGGCCTGGGCGTCGAGCGACGACGTGACCAATTCGCTCACGCGCGCCAGGAAGCGCAGCGAATCCTCGGCGCGCTTTCGCGAGGTGACGTCGAGCGTTACGCCGCGCATGCCGACGGGGTTGCCGTCGTCGTCCTTCACCACCATCGAGTGCGACTCGACCGAGATCGCGCGGCCGTCTTTCGTCAGCCAGCGGAAGGTGTTGACGCGGAAGTCGCCGGCCGCGAAGTGCTCCTGCGAATGTTTCGCCGCGGCCTCGCGATCGTCGGGATGGACGATGGTTAGCCAGAAGTTGGGCGTGGCCAGCCACTCATCAACCGTGTAGCCGAGCATGCGCGTGACGTGTTCGCTGACGTAGTCGATGTGCTGCGACTGGCGGTCGGGATCGCCGCGCGTTTCCCAAACCACGCCGGGAACGCTGGAGACGATGTCCGCGAGCCGCCGCCGCTCCTCTTCGATGCGGTTGGCCATCTCCTGCAGATCCTGCACGCGCTCGCTGCGAAGCTTCGCGGTCTCCGCGCGATACCACGCGATGACCCAGCTCAGCAGGATCATGAAGATGTCGAAGATCGAGAGCTGAATTGCATCCGCGGAGCTCATCACCAGCGTGTGTTTGGGCGTGATGAAGAAATACGTTGCGGAGAACGAGGCAAGGGCGATGGCGAAGAGAGCCGGACCGAAACCGCCGTAGGTGGCGCTGATGACGATCGAGCCGATCAGGATGAGATAGCGCACACCGCCGAGGGCGGGCGCGATCCCCATCTGCAGCAACGTGGCGAGTACGGTCAGCACGATCGGCGCGAGGTAGCGCTTTGCGATCGAGCGGTACTCAGCGGAGGTCGGTTTCGTCGTCAATCTGCGCCCTATTTTGCTGGTCTCGTGCCGAGTCCGCTTGCAATCGGCGTGGCACTTGGCTGGCAATACAAATAAGTGCAGCCCACGGAGGGAATCATGAATATTCAAGAAAAACTCGGCGCGGTGAAACCGCGCGTGAAGGCGATGACGATGAAGACGAACAACAGGATGCGCGGCAACCCGGCGAAATGGGCCGGCATCGCTGCCGGAGCGGGATTCGGTGTCGGCCTCATCGGCCGTTTCCTGCAGCGCCGCTCGCGGCAACATCAACACATGCCAGCGGTGGTGATCATCGAAGCGGCGTGTTGAGGATTGTCATCCTGAGCCGCCGAAGGCGTTGGAGCGCGAAGCGCGGAACGCCGTAGGACGGCGAAGGATCTCAAGATGAGCAAGTCCGGCTGAAACCGCTGGATTCAACTCACGCTTGGGAAGCTTGAGATCCTTCGGCGTCCTACGCCGTTCCGCTGCTGCGCAGCTCCCGGCTCCGGCAGCCTCAGGATGACAGGCTAGAACTTCGGAAGCAGCGCATCCAGCGCGTCCGCGAGTTTCTCGTAATCGCCGATCTCGTTGTACAGCTGCGCGGAAACGCGCAGGACGCGTTTCGGCTGATGCGGCCAGGGATGGATCGGGACTTCGATGTTGTGCTCGAAGAGCGCGTCCTGCAACGGGTCGCCATATAGCGTCGGCACGTACGGCTTCCCCTCGGGTAACGGCATCCCGGCCATAGAACCGAGCATTTCGTCCGGAGCCGGATGCGCGATGCCGAGGCGAGCGCATAGCAAGTCGCGAGCGCGCAACGCGAGTTCGTGATTGCGGCGCATGACCTCAGGCCAGCCGCCTTCGACGAGGCTGGCCATGAATTCGAGCGCGGTCGGGACGCTGAGGATCGCGGTTGGATCAAACGTTCCCGGCCAGTCGAATTCGAGGTGGAAGCGGCTCCGATCGGTGCGCGTCGCATTCGCGCCGTGACTGATCACCACAGGACGGATGCCGAGGCGGCGATTCTCGCGGACGTAGAGAAACGCCGCGCCTTTCGGAGCGCAGACCCACTTGTGCAGGTTTCCGGTGTAGTAGGCAGCGCCGAGGGTGTCCAGCTTGAGCGGGAACATGCCGGGCGCGTGGGCGCCATCGACGAGCGTGTCGATGCCACGGCGGTTCAGCGCCTCGATGATCGTCGCGATCGGAAAAATCAAGCCGGTCTGGCTGGTGACGTGATCGATGAGCAGCAGCCGCGTGCGGTCGGTGACGGCGGCGAGCACGCGTTCGACGATTTCGTCCGGGGACCGAAGAGGGAACGGAACGTCGACCGCGACCACCTTCGCGCCGGCAATCCCCGCGACGTATTCGAGCGCGTTGCGCGACGCGTTGTATTCGTGCGTCGTGACGAGCAGCTCATCGTGGCGGTCGAGGTCGAGCGAGCGCAAGACCGCGTTGACGCCGGCGGTGGCGTTGGGAACGAACGCGATCGCGGCGGGCTCGGCGCCAACGAATTGCGCGAGCGCCGCACGCGCCTCATCGAGCAGCGGCTCCAGCTCGCGGACCATGAAGCGCACCGGCTCGCGCTCGAGTTGCGTCCGCAGCTCGCTCTGCTTCGCAAGCACGGCCTTCGGTGCGGCGCCGAACGAGCCGTGATTGAGAAACGTGATGGTCGGATCGAGGAGCCAGTGCTCTTTCATTCGGCGCGCGAGCTTATGCGTTGCTCGTCGCGCCGAATCGTCTCATATCCACATTCAGCATCAGCCCGATCGCCATCAGGAACATCATCGTCGACGAGCCGCCGTACGAAATCAGTGGCAGCGGGATGCCGGTGGTCGGCAGCACGCCGATCTGCATAGCCACGTTGATGAAGATGTGGAAGACGAAGAATGCGATCAGGCAGATGGCCAGAAATGCGCCGCCGCGGTCGCGCGCTTTTTTCGCGAACGTCAGCGCCTGGAAGATCAGAAAGAGATAAAGACCGAGCACGATCACCACGCCGATAAAGCCCCACTCTTCGCCGAGCGTGGCGAAGATGAAATCGGTGTGATGCGCGGGGAGAAAATCGAGTTTGGCCTGCGTCCCCTGCCGGAATCCCTTGCCGTGAATGCCGCCGGAGCCTATGGCGATCTTGGCCTGCGTGACCTGATAACCCTTGCCGAGCGGATCGCGGTCGGGATTGAGGAACGTGATGATGCGGTCCTTCTGATACGGCTTCATGATGCTGTAGCCGCCCAGGCCGAGGAGCGCGACGATCACGATCATCGCCGCCCAGATGCGCCAGCGGATGCCGCCGAAAAACATCGCTACGGCGACGAGCGGGAAGAACGTCGCGGCGGTTCCGAAGTCCGGCTGCATCAGGATCAATCCGACCGGGATGCCGATGATCAGCATGGCGCGGAAGAACGACTTGAAGTCCATGTACGCGCGCTCGTGATTGTCGAAAAACCTCGCGAGCATGATCGCGGTGAAAATCTTCATGAACTCGGAAGGCTGAAATTGAAAGGAGCCGAGGTGAATCCACGAACGCACGTTCGCGGTCAGCCGGCCGAACGCCATGAGGTACAGCAGCAGCACGATGCCGAGGCCGTAGAGGATCGGCGCGATGTCGAAGAAGACGTGATAGTCGACGAAGAGGCAGAACAGCATCAGCACGAAGCCGATGGCCAGCCAGAGCAGCTGCTTCTTGAAGATGCCGAGGCCGGGATCGTCGAAGTACGTCGCGCTGTAGATGAGCAGGCAACCGACGGCGGCGATCACGAGCGCCGTGCCGAGGAAGTTGAAATCGAGTTTTGAAAACGTGCGGATGTTGTCCCGGGCCATCGAGTGTCCTCAGTGGCCCAGGTTCGGGTTCGAACCGGCCGGCGCGGCGGGCGCCTTCTTCACCTGACCCGGGATCGGCGCCTGCCCTTCCTTGATTGCTTCGAGCGTATCGGGATTGGAGAGGTCGAGATTGGCGTCGCTGAACTGCTGGCGGAAGCGCGATTCGTAGAGCAGCTTCGCCAGCGGCGCGGCATCGACGCCGCCGTGTCCGCCGTGCTCGACGAAGACGACGACGACCATCTGCGGATTGTCTTTCGGCGCGAACGACGCGAACCACGCGTGGTCTTTGTATTTGTACGGCAGCCCCTCGGTCTTCACCCAGCCGTGCTGCGCGATGACCTGCACCGTTCCGGTTTTGCCGGAGACGTTCAGCCCTTCGATGCGGGCGTTGCCGCCGGTGCCACCTTCTTCGTTGACGACTTTCCAGAGGCCGAGCTTCACGGTCTCCAGCGCTTTCGGCGCGAGCGTCACCCGGTGCAGCACTTCGGAGGCGACCTGCAGGCGGTCCACTTTCCCGTCAGGGCTGACTTTCTCGATCATCTTCACGACGTGCGGCCGGTAGACCGTGCCGCCGTTGGAGATGGCGGCCATCAGGTTGGCAACCTGCAGCGGCGTGACGAGGAGCGGCCCCTGCCCGATGGCGACGGAGATCGTTTCCGACGGATACCACTTGCGGTGCTGCTTGACCGCGGCCCATTGCGTCGATGGGACGAGGCCGGGCTTCTCGCCGTCGAGATCGATGCGCGAGATCTCGCCGAACGTGAGTTTGTGCGCGTATTCGGCGATGCGATCGACGCCGAGCCGCGCGCCGACGTTGAAAAAGAAGATGTCGCACGAGACTTTGAGGGCGTTGGCGACGCTGACATCGCCGTGACCGTTCTTGTTGTAGCAACGGAACCGGCGGCCGAAGAACACGCCGCTGCCACTGCAATAGAACGAGGTCGATGTGTCGATCGCGCCCTCGGACAGTCCGGCCATGGCCATGACCGCCTTGAAGACGGATCCCGGCGAATAGAGGCCCTGAATGGCGCGATTCAGTTCGACCTTGAACGGATTCGAGGCGATGGTCCGCCAGACGTCCGGCGTGAAGCGTTTGGAGTAGACATTCGGATTGAACGAAGGGGACGAGACCATGGCCAGCACTTCACCGTTGCGCGGATCGAGTGCGACGGCGGCGCCGACGAATTCGTTCTCGGAGAAGTACTGTTCCGCGCGTCGCTGCAGATCGAAGTCGATGGTGAGGTAGACGTTGTCGCCGGCCACGGGATCTTTTCGCGCGGGACGATATTCGGCGAGACGGCGGCCGTGGCTGTCGTACTCCCAGTACTGCGCGCCGTCGCGGCCGCGAAGATATTCGTCGTACATCAACTCCACGCCGCGTTTGCCGAGGAGATCGCCTTGCTTGAGCTCTTTGTGGCGTAGCAGGTCCTTCTCCGTGACTTCGCCGATGAAACCCATGAGGTGCGCGGCCATCGTCGCGTACGGATAGTTGCGGCGCTGCACCGGGACGACGTTGAGCTCGGGAAATGCCACGGCCTGCGCCTGGATCGAGGCCACCTGCGGCATGTTCAGATCCTCGGCAATCGGAATCGGACGCGCGGCCGGAATCGCTTTTCCTTTTTCGAAACGCGCTTCGATTTCCTGCGGCGGCACGCCGAGGACGTGCGCGAGGAAGGCGGTGACCTTGTCGCGATGCGTCGGATCGCTCTTCACGATGGGACGCATGATCACGCGGTCGAGGATGAGCGAGTAGGCCGGCTGATTGTCGGCGAGGATTTTCTGGCCGCTGCGGTCGAGGATCAGTCCGCGTTTGGCGGGCGTGACGATCTCGCGCAGCGCATTCGCTTCGGAAAGGTTGCGGTACTTCTCCGCCTGCACGCCCTGCACGACCCAGAACGAGCCGGCCAGGAAAACGAAGACGACCACGATCGCCCAGAGCAGGGCGTTGATGCGGAAAGTGAGGAACTTCTGGTCATCTCGATAGACGCGCATGGGGGCTTACCAACCTGCCGGCCGGCGCGTGGCCTCGATCGGCTCTTCGCGCAGGAACAGCGTCAGGAGGAGATACACGATCATTCCAAACAGGCAGGTGAAGATCGTTTTCACGATCATCCCCTGCTCGAACATTTCGACTTTCTGCTTCAGAAGAATGTTCACGAGGATGTAGATCACCAGCTCGTTCACGATCACCGCGCCGATCAGGCAGGCGCCGAACGGCAGCGTGCCGCGAAGAGAGAGCCGCGAGTTGATGTAGGCGACCGCGTACGCGCAGACGGTGAGCGCGAATGCGTGCAGGCCGAACATCGCGCCGGAGTAGGCGTCCTGGACGAGTCCCGCGACGACGCCGGCGATGATCGCGCCGAAAACGTTGCCGCCCATCGAGTAGTAGACGACCAGGATCACATACGGATTGAAGAACGCCAGGGCGTTCGGAAAGAAGCTGTCCAGCAGCGAGTGGAGCGTGAGCGCGATCAGCAGACCGACGGCGAATCGGAGCCACCTCACGGCGTGTACCTCACCACGTCATTCGGAACTTTGCGCGTATGCAGGATGATCACCTCTTCGATCGCGCCGAAGTCGATCGAGGGACGGACAGTGATGGTCTTGAAGAGGTCCTGCCCTTTCTCCGCCTTCGTAATCACGCCGACCGGAATGCCTTTGGGATAGATGCCGTCGATGCCGGCGGTCATGACCACGTCGCCCGGCCGCACGTCGGCGAGCGAAGGGATGTCGAAGAGTTGCGCGCCGTTCACGCCGTCGCCGCGCAGGACGCCCTGCCGCCGCGTCCGATCGATCAGCACGCCGGCCGAGGAGTTGCCGTCGGTGATGAGCTGCACCTTGGCCATGTCCTTCGTCGTCAGCACGACCCGGCCGATCAGGCCGTTCGCGTTGACGACGGCGTCATTGACTTCGATGCCGCTGTTGGAGCCGCGGTCGAGAATCATCGACTTGAACCGGCTCGACGTATCGAGCATGACCGGCTCGGCCATCGTGGTCGGCATCGTGAACTGTTCGGAGTACCCCATCAGGCTGCGCAGCCGTCGCAAATCGCCCTCGGACTGGCGCAGGCGAAGGTTCTCGGTTGTGAGCTGGTCGAGCTGCCGGTGCAGCTGCAGGTTCTCGGCAACGGAGCGCCGCATGTCCAGATAGCCGTGGTAGGCGTCGGAAACCTGCTGGCCGACCCAGTTCACCGTCTTCGGCACCGGCGCGAAAAGAATCATCACGCTGCGCTCGAACATCGTGCGGGTCTCGCCGATGTAGCGCGTCCTCGTGCTGAGGCTCATCAGGATAAAAAGCAGCCCGAGGACGACGATGAACAGCAGCGTCGGGCGCCGTGGGATTACGTCAGCGGGAGCGGCCATGATTCGCGTGCGTACTCAGCAGGTTTCCTGCCATGAAATTGGGTGTCGGGTGTCGGCTGTCGGCTGTCGGGAAAACCAGGGCGTCGTCGGCGACTCACACGCCCGACAGCCGGCTCCCGACACCCTTATTCAATGGAGATTTTTCTCAGCAGATTGAAATCCGTCAGCATCTGTCCCGTGCCGAGGGCGACGCAGGCCAGGGGATCCTCGGCCAGCGTTACCGGCAGGCCGGTTTCTTCGCGCAGGCGTTTGTCGAGGTTCTTCAGCATCGATCCGCCGCCGGCGATGATGATGCCTTTGTCCATGATGTCGGCGGAGAGCTCAGGCGGCGTCCGTTCGAGCGCGACGCGGACGGCTTCGACGATCGTGGCAACGGTTTCCGAAAGCGCTTCGCGGATTTCCTCATCGCTGACCACGAGCGTTTTCGGAACGCCTTCGACGAGGTCGCGGCCTTTGATCTCCATCGTCATCTCTTCGTCGAGCGGGAAGGCGGAACCGATCTCCATCTTGATCTGTTCGGCCGTGCGCTCGCCGATGAGGAGGTTGTACTTGCGTTTGATGTACTGAATGATCGCGTCATCCATCTCATTGCCGGCCACGCGTACCGAGCGCGAGTAAACGATGCCGGCCAGCGAGATCACGGCGACGTCCGTCGTCCCGCCGCCGATGTCGACGATCATGTTTCCGGTCGGATCGGTGATCGGCAGTCCCGCTCCGATCGCCGCCGCCATGGCCTGCTCGATCAGATAGACCTCGGTGGCGCCGGCCCGCAACGCGGAGTCTTTGACCGCGCGTTTTTCGACCTGCGTGATCTCGGACGGGACGGAGATGACGATGCGCGGCTTCACCAGAAAGCGGCGTCCGTGCGCCTTCTCGATGAAGTACTTGATCATCTTCTCGGTCACTTCGAAGTCGGCGATGACGCCGTCTTTCATCGGACGGATGGCGACGATGTTGCCTGGCGTACGGCCGAGCATCTCCTTCGCTTCCTTGCCGACGGCTTCGACGTTGTTGTTGATTTTGTTGACGGCAACGATCGACGGTTCGCGGACGACGATGCCTTTGTTCTTTGCGTAAACGAGCGTGTTCGCTGTTCCGAGATCGATCGCCAGATCGTTCGAAAACATCGAGAGCAGTGATTTGAGAGCCATTACGTGATGGTTTCCTTCTAACGAGAGCTCCGGGAGGCTGAGAGGGCGCGGTGCAAAAGGTCTGCCCCGTTCAGGAGGGGCGCGATGGGAAGCTACTCTTCGACCAGCACCGTGGCGGATTGTATCGTCTGTTTGCCTGACGAGTTGATCGCTTTCACGATCACGTTGTTCGATCCGATTTTCGCGAAGCTGACCAGCTTCTTGAAGTGGCCGATGGCGTCGACGTCCGCTTCCTCGTCGTTGATCAGGACCGTCGCGCCGGGATCGGTGTTGCCTTCGATCATGTAGAACGGACCGCCGATCGGATACGGGCGTTTGATGCGAAGAACCGGCGCGGGCGCTTCCTGCGCCGCGGTGCCCGCCTCGCGCACGCCGCCGCTGACACGGAAGCGGCGGAAGGGAGAGAACGGACCGGGATCGCCGTCGGGTCCGACCGACGCGACGCGCCAGTAAAACGCGCCTTCCGCCGTCACGCGCGCGGATGCCGTGGTCTTCTGGCGCCGCGAGTTGATCTCGAGCGACGTGAACAGCCGCGAGCGCGACACCTGCAACACGTAGGCGGTCGCTGAAGGCACCGGCTCCCACGAAAAATCGACACGCGAATCGGCGCCGACGAGGAACACCTGGTTCTCGGCCGGCGTCACGACCGCGGGCGGCAGCAGCAGCTTCTTGACTTGCGAGAGCGTGCCTTCCGGCGTGGATGTGACCTTCTCGCCGACGGCAAGTTTGACCGCCGGTCCGCCCGTCGTTGCCGCGATCGTCGCCGATCCTTTTTCCGCCACGACCGCCGTGGCTTTGCGCGCGTCGACG
>JBAVBF010000334.1:0-4630 GCA_049586115.1 Thermoanaerobaculia bacterium
GCGCTACGTTCGGCAGCGCCGTTTTCCTCACGCCACCCACCGGTAGCCGACGCCGTACACCGTCTCAATCGCCACAAACGACGGATCCGCTTCCTCGAACTTCCGCCGCAGCCGCTTGATGTGCGTGTCGATGGTGCGGTCGCTCACGTACGTGTCGTTCGGGTAGCCCTCTTTCGGCAACTGCTTGCGCGACTTTACGTGGCCGGGATGGCGCACCAGCGCGTGCAGCATCATGAACTCCGTGACGGTGAGATCGACGCGCGCGTCGTTCCACGTCGCCATGTAGCGCTGAAGATCCAGCGCGAGCGCTCCGCACTTGAGCGGCGCCTCGGTCTGCGATGCCGACGGATTTTCGATGAACGACAAACGCCGAAAGAGCACCTTCACGCGCGCGGCCAGCTCGCGCATCGAGAACGGCTTGCAGAGATAGTCGTCCGCGCCGAGCTCGAGGCCTAGTACGCGGTCGAGCTCTTCGTCGCGCGAGGTGAGGAAGATGATCGGGAGCGTCTCGCTGCGCGCGCGCAACCGGCGGCAAAGCTCGAGGCCGTCCATGCGCGGCATGGTGATGTCGAGGATGGCCAGCGATGGCAACCTGTCCTTGACGACGTCCCACGCCGCGCCGCCATCGGCGAACGTAATGACGTCGTAGCCATCGCGGCGCAACGCGAACGCGACCGTCTCGCGGATCGTCTCTTCATCGTCGACAACAGCGATGACTTGCTTCATCGAATCGCATTGTACGGCGCACATTCGCGCCGATCGCGGACGCCACAATCCCGCCTCATTCCTGCCGCCGCCTTCCCCCGATCGCACGCACACCACGCCACATCACGGACGCTTATTGATCTCCATTGAAAGTCAAAAGGAGACGACGATGGAGACCAACGACACTGCCACCACCGAATACAAACCGCGCGACTACAGCCTCGAACGCTGGATCGTGAGGTTGCTGCTGCTTCTGTTTTTTCTGCCATTCGTAGCGCAAGCCCAGGAGACGACGACGCTCGCGGCGAACGAAGGCGCCGGCCTGCTGCTGAAGACCGCAACGCCCGGCACGTACGCGATCGTGCCGGCGGTGAAGTCGGAAGTTCGCATCACCGTCACCGGTCCGATCGTCCGCACCACCGTCACGCAGACCTTCCACAACACCACCGGCCGCTGCGTCGAAGGGCTCTACGTCTATCCGCTGCCGGAGCTGAGCGCGGTCGACACGCTGAAGATGACCATCGGCTCGCGCGTGATCGTCGGCGAGATCCGCGAGCGCGAACAGGCGCGCAAGGAGTACGAGCAGGCCAAGAGTGAAGGACGCAAAGCCGCGCTCGTCGAGCAGCAGCGGCCCAACGTCTTCACGACCTCGGTGTCGAGCATGATGCTGGACGAAGACGCGATCATCGAGATCGCCTACCAGGAGATGGCGCAATACGAAAACGGCGAGTACCGCCTGCGCTATCCGATGGTGGTCGCGCCGCGCTACACGCCGGCACACTCGTCCGTCGCGGCGAAGCTGCCGTTCACGCCATGCAGTAGCAACAACAACGGCGGCACGATCGCGCTGTCGGTCGATCTGCAGCCGGGCTACTCCGTCCGCAACATCGCCAGCGCGCAGCAGGTGAAGTCGGAGACGCTCGGCAATCGCCACTACCGCGTCACCGCTGATTCCTCCACGCTCAACGCCACTCACGATTTCGATCTCTCCTGGCAGCCCGACCTCGGCACGAATCCCGAGGCCACGGTGCTGACGGAGAAACTCGGCGAGGAGACGTACGCGCTGGTGATGGTCACACCGCCCGCGCGCTCCGCCGTCCGCCTGCCGCGCGAAACGATCTTCATCATCGACAGCTCCGGCTCGATGGAAGGCGCGTCGATGCAGCAAGCCAAAGCCGCGTTGCTCCTCGCGCTCGGCGATCTCAAATCGGGCGACAAATTCAACATCATCGATTTCGATTCGATGGCGCGTCCGCTGTTCAGCGACAGCCGTTTCGCCGACGCGTCATCGATTGCATCGGCCAAATCGTTCGTCGAAAAAATCGACGCCGACGGCGGAACGGAAATGCTCAAGGCGCTGCAACTGGCGATGCCCGAGCATCCCACGCCCTCGGGCACCGTGCGCCAGGTGATCTTCATGACCGATGGTCAGGTTGGCAACGAGCAGGAGCTCTTCTCCTTTATCCACAGCCGCCTCGGCGAGAGCCGCCTCTTCACCGTCGGCATCGGCGCCGCGCCCAACTCGCACTTCATGCGCAACGCCGCCCGCTTCGGCCGCGGCACGTTCACCTACATCGGCGACGTGCAGCAGGTGCAGGAGCGGATGTCCGAGCTGTTCGGAAAACTCGACGCACCGGTGATGACGTCGATCAGCGTTCACAGCACCGATTCGACCGCCGAGTCGTGGCCGGAACGCGTCCCCGATCTCTACCGCGGCGAGCCGCTGGTCGTGGCCATGCGTGTCCACGACGCGAACGCGAAGATCACCCTGCGCGGCAACATCGGCAACGAGACGTGGTCGAAGGAGCTGACGCTCCCCGCCGCTGGCGGCAACGACGGCATCGCCCGCCTCTGGGGCCGCGAAAAAATCGAGTCGCTGATGGATCACCTCAGCGACGGCAGCAATCCGAGCGGCGTCGAATCCGCCGTCATCGCCGTCGCCCTGCAGCATCACCTCGTGTCGCAGTACACAAGCCTCGTCGCGATCGACCAAACGCCGCAAGGCCTCAACGCAAGTTGCAAAGCCGAGCTGCTGCCGGCAAGCAACGGAGCCGACGTCGACGCCGACGGCACGCTGCCGCAAACCGCGACGCCGGCGGGATTGCTTCTCTTGATCGGCGCGTCGCTGACGACAGTCGCACTGATCGCGATGAAGCTGACGAAGTAGGGAGTAGGGAGTGGGGTGTCGTGGAAAAAGACCCCGCACATCCGGCTTCCGATTTCATTCTTCCGACACCCGACACCCGACACCCGACACCCGAGGAACCCATGCCGACGCTAAGAAACGCAACAAGAACTCTCCTCGCAGTCGCCCTCCTCGCCGGCCTAACCGCCGGCGGGGAAGGCCTCTGGATCTACGCGAAAGCGAAGCTGGCCCAACTCCTCCTCGAAGTCTCCTGGCGCAGTGCGCTGGCCGGCGAGCAGCTTCGCCCCTGGCCGTGGGCCGACACCCGCGCCATCGCCCGCCTGACTATCGAACGTGACGGCGCGACGATCATCGTCCTCGCCGGCGCCAGCGGACGAACGATGGCCTTCGGTCCCGGCCACCTCGACGGCACCGCCCTGCCCGGCGACAGCGGCAACTGCGTGATCACCGCCCACCGCGACACGCACTTCGCCCCGCTACGCTACATCGGACCCGGCGACATCCTCACCCTCCAACGCCCCGACGGCATCACGATCCGCTACCGCGTCCAATCCACCCGCGTCGTCCCCAAAACCGACACCTCGGTACTCCGCCAGGACGCCCGAGCAAGACTGACCCTGATCACCTGTTACCCCTTCGACGCCATCCGCCCCGGCACCCCGCTGCGTTGGGTCGTCATCGCGCAGAAGGTGGCGTAAGCGGAATGCCCTTCGCGCCCCCGGCGTTGACCGACCTTGACCGCGAAGAAGCCACAAGCTATCTTCCGCGTCCCCACCACTCCGGCGCATTCGTCTAGGGGTCCAGGACGCCGCCCTCTCACGGCGGTAACACGGGTTCAAATCCCGTATGCGCTACCAACACCATTACTTACTCGCTGCGGGTGCTTACTGCGTCAGCGACGCAGCTCCTCGCGCAACGGGCGCGTCAGCTCCTTGGGCGATCTTACCCGCAGCAGGACTTTCGGCGTTCCGTGCCAGCTCGCGCAGTCGCGGATGGCCCGCGCGAGGTCGCGCGTGAGAGATGCGCTGATCGATACGCCTGGCTCGAGATGGATCGACTTCACCTCAAAGATCCCGTCCTTCCTGTGCGCCTTCGGGTTGAGCCGGCCGATGAGCCGCCCACGCCGGAGGATCGGGAGGCTGAAATAGCCATACCTCCTTCTCGGCGCCGGTGTGTAGCACTCGATGCGATATTCGAAGCGGAAGAGCTCCTCCGCGCGCTTGCGGTCCCAGACGAGAGGATCGAACGGCGAGAGCAGCACCGTCCGCGCAGGCTGCAGATTGCCGGCAGCGGCGGCGTCCGCGAGCTCCGCGTTTTCGGTGTGCACATAGCATGAGGCGGCGATGCCGGCGATCTGCGCGGGGAGGAGTGTCCCGTCCGCCGCCAGCGCGGCAAGCGCCTCGGCCGTCTCGCTTCGGCGCATCCGGTAGTAGTCGGCGATCCATGCCTCGGTGGCAATGCCGAGCGACTTCGCAGCCTTCGCCACGAGCGCACGATTCGCCGACTTCGCGGACGGAGCGCGGCCGTCATGCCTGCCTTGCAGCACCCGCTCGCGCAGGTCATAGACCCGCTGAAAATGCTCGCGGCGGGAGACCATCAGCTCGCCCGCGGTGAAGAGCATCTCCAGCGCACGCTTCTCGGGCTTCCATCCCCACCAACCGCCTTTCTCTCCGTCGGTGCGCGCGAAGTCGGCCGAGCGCACGGGACCGTGCTCCCGAACGTGAGCGAGCACCCGATCGACGACGGCGCGGTGTTCGTCCATCCATGCGTGCGAGTACT
>JBAVBF010000335.1:0-6113 GCA_049586115.1 Thermoanaerobaculia bacterium
GAGTCATGCTCAGTGCGCGTCTCCCCGGATGGCGAGTTGGTGGCGGTCTCCTCGACCTCCATCGCGATCTGCACATCGGCTGTCTGGGCTTCCTCGAACGACAGCGTCGCGCGGCCGATGCGAAGCGTCGCATCGAGAGGCAATTCCACCATGGTGACCGCCGCGCCGTTGACCACGAGCAGGTTCTTGGATCCGAGGTCGCGAATCAGAGCGCCGCGCTCCGTCCGCTCGATCTGTGCATGCCGGCGCGAAATGCCTGGGAAAGGGATGCATAGATCGTTATCGGCCGCCGAACCCAAACGAAGGCGCCCCGGTGAAAGCTCGAAACGAAGAACCCGGCCCTCGTACCGAGCCACGATGCATAGCATTCTGCCCATCTCCTCAGTGCGAATCTGATAGCGGACCGAACCTCGATCCGGCCCGGTCATGGCAAGCGTCGACTTTTACGGGGTTGCACCATGTAAGACACCGCATTGATGGCAATGTGG
This sequence comes from Thermoanaerobaculia bacterium, assembly GCA_049586115.1. Lineage (GTDB taxonomy): Bacteria > Acidobacteriota > Thermoanaerobaculia > Gp7-AA8 > Gp7-AA8 > JADGNZ01. The sequence continues at coordinate 489 of JBAVBF010000335.1, forward strand.
CTTCAACGGCGAAGTCGTGGAGAACACGACGTAGAAGTAGTTCATCACCGGCGCCGCGTCGTCGCCGATTGCTATAGCGTCGGCATAGCGCGCGGACCTCCGGGAACTCCCGAAGGCGCCGATCACCAGCGAAGCCGGAAAGCGCGCGCCGCCATCAAACCGGACTTATACTTTGCGGGTTCCGGTCCCCCACGCGTTGAATTCCCACGACGGAGAAGGAGAGAGCTCATGTCAAGGAAGAGAAGCTTCGTGTCCATTCTCGCGATCTGTTTTGTCCTCGCTTCGGCCGCGCCCGCGATCGCGAAAGAAAAAGCGGAAGAAAAAGACGATGGGGTTGCGGCCGGGCTGAAGTTTGGGCTGGAGAAGTATGTCGGCCAACTGGCCAGCATGGGTTACAACACCAACTGCAGAGCCAAGAACCTCGACTACAAATCCGACGACTCGTGGTACTGCGGCCTCTTCGCTACGCTGGCCGGCGACGCGAAGGAGAAAGAGTTCAAGGATCGGATGCTCCACAACATGGAGAAGATCCGCGGCAGCCTGGCCAACATCGAGACCGGCATCGCGCAGATCCAGGAGCAGCAGCGGCAGATCTACGACCTGAACAAGCTCATCCTGCTCAAGCTCGACGAGGTCGGGCCGGAAACGACGATCGGCAAGAACATCTCGCACATCCGCACGGTGTACGACGAGCAGTTCGCGCGCATGTTCCGGAATCCGCTTGAGGGAAGCACGCAGCCGACATCACTCAATCCCGAGCGGATGCGCAGCTTCGCGCGCCAGATCATTTTCAAGGACCGGATGGAAAACCTCCTCGGCGTCATCAACGACCAGCTGGTCCGCTCGCAGGTCGGCGGAAAGGAGCCGTTGCTGCGCGCGTACGCCAGGCGGGCCTTCGAGCAGATCAAGAACGATCCGGCGCACGGCCTCGAACCGGCGTACGTCTATCTCGAGTCGACGGTGGACGGCCTCCTGGCCGACCAGCGCAAGGGTTACATCCTCTACGTCTGGGCGGCGGAGACGCTGCAGTCGGACTGCGAGGTGGCCACGACCGCAGGGGCGGCGGGCAACATCACTGCGGAGCAGGTCACCGAGCGATGCAAGTCGTTTCACGACTTACCGCACACCGCGTTGGAATACCGCGCCACCTTCGCCGATCACGTGCGCGCGCAGCTCATCGAGCTGAACGCCGGCCTCGAGTACGAGGTGCTCGCCGCGAGCAACGCGCACGCGCGGCAGGCCAACTTCATCATCCCTGCCGCCGAACCGCTCTTCCGGCGCGTCGATCTCTTTACCGCTGCCAACACCGGCGATGCCCTCGGCATCCGCGGCCGCGTCATCACGATGGGAGATAGGTTCGATGGACATCTCTCGATCGCAGGCGAGCAGCACACGCCTTCCGGCGCCGCGAATACCGTCACGAATCGGGAGGGACGCACCGACTGGTGGAAAGCGTCGAAGCGGGGCGTGTACGATCAGATCCATTTCAGCGACCAGTGGAAGATCTACCACTACCGCGTGCCGTCAGCGACCGCAGGGACGTACGCCATCGACACCTGGCTGCCGCACCGCCCCCAGATCTTGGTATCCAACGTCACCCTCGGCACGGGCGGCACGCAGACGACCGTTCCTTTCGGCAGTTTCACCGCCATCGAACGCGCCGGCGGCGGCTACGCGCTGCTCAGCGGCGATTGGGACCACGTCAAGAAGGACGAGATCAAATGGGTCGGCGAACTGAAAGAAGGGCGGAACGACTTCTTCCTCGACGCGGCGAATACGCGCGCCGGAATGCTCTATACCGGCGACCTCCTATGGCAGGCCTCGAGCGCTCCGAAGGACCAGTACATCGACGTCAACAAATACTCGTATGCACGGAGCAGGAAGCTCATTCGCAATCCGAAAGGCGGGGAGCTGACGCTCCACGCGAACTTCGGCGATACGCTGCAGAAAGTTTGCGGGGAAACGGCCTGTGCCGACTTCGAGCACAACCAGGTACTCAGCCGCCTCCTCAGCCTCTCCAAGCCGCTGTTCGGAGGCCGTTCCGCGGAAGTGACGGTCCGCGCGGCGCTGTTGATCGACAACCACGGCGATTCGGGTAGCAACGGCCTGGTGTGGGAGAAAAGCGGCAATACCGACTCGGGATTCTCGGATCGTCTGTCCGCACGCACGGAATCGAAGCGCATCCGCCTCGACGACAGCGGCACGCACATCCACTTCGGCGGCGGTGTGAAGATGAACACGCAGACGTCGACGACGAGCGACACGCGCTGGGTGATGTTCGGACTGATCTTCATCGACAACGCGTATCTGACGGAGTGATGACGTGAGCGACGGCGTTACCTCACATACCCATACCGCACCTCACGATGCTGGCTGATGAACGTTCCCAATCCTCGCCCCGCCACCGCCAACTGCTTCATCCGCTCGACATTGTCACGGCCGGCGCTCTCGTAGGCGTACACGTACGGGACGCCGCTGCGAAACTGAACTCGGATGAAAGTCGGCCCCGGCTCATACGCGAGGATGCCCGAGTCGCCACTGAGGTTGGCGTAAGGCCGCATGCATCCGATGGATACAAAAAAGGCGCCAAATGGCGGCGAAATCTGGCGGGGCCGACGGGACTCGTATTCGTACAACCTTCGACGGCTCAGTAAGTTGTTGAAAACACAATACGCGAAACCGGCTGAAATCTCAACTTTTGGCTGGCGAGGGTACGTATCGATGTACACGAATCTGAACGTCAGCGCCTTGCTGGTCTGCGTTCTCGTTTCTGATGACGGTTCAGGCCGAAGGCAGTCCTTTTTCGAACAATCGCCAAAATCTGCGCTGTGGTCAACTTGAAGCGCAAAATTGCCTGGAGCTTCGAATCGCCCTCTGGCGATGCCGTATCCGAATTCGGGCGGCATCTCTGCTCGCAGCGGCCTATCAACTTCACTCGTGCGTTGCACGCTAAGCAAGAATCGCCGCTGGAACAGGCCCACTCAACGAGCGGACTGCCGAATCTAGGTCTGGCGCGCACCCGCGTCGGAGTTTCAGCGGGTGCCGGGCGCGGTACACCGTCATTGTTTCCTCGGACGTCCCACGCGCGTTCGCCTAACGCTTCCGCGCAGAAAGCGATTCGCGCCATACTCACGCAGGGAACCTGACCAGATACCCGGTCCGCAACCAGTAGTCGAGATAGCGGTCTAGGAGCGCCTCGTCGATCACGGCGCGCTCCAGAGCCGTCGAGAATCGCCGCACGTTCGTCGCGTCGTACACACGATTCGTGAAGAGCCGCCCCTGATCGAGTAGTTCCACGAACGGCTTGAAGGCGTTGTCGAGGGGCGCTGCACGCATACGCTGGAGCCACGCGTCGTACGGGATGGTGTCCAGCGGAAACCCTCGCGCGCGTAGCCACTCGATGACCATGCGGATGCGCGTCTGGGCCGGATTCACCAAGTGAAAGTTCCCGTTGGTCGCTTCCGGCAGGAGCGACAGCTCGACCAGAGACGCCGCAGCCGCATCGACCGGCAGAACGTTGACGACGTCATTCTCCTCGGGCGCCGCCCCGAGCTGGACGCATCCTTTAATCAGGCACGAGATAATGTGCTGCGGAAGGATGATCCCTGTCCGGCTGTCCCCAGCGAGGTTGCTGAAGCGGTACACCGACACCGGCACGTTCCGATCGCGGGCGAGCGCGATGAGGCGCTCCGCCGCCCACTTGCTCATGTCATAGCCGTTGTGAAATCCCGAGCCCCCGGCGATGTCCTCATCCTCGACCACGCGATCGACGGTGGCAAACGCCTCGCACTCGAAGACAGCCACTGAGGACACGTAGTGCAGCGGCTTCACGCGCGACCGCGTCGCGAGCCGCAGCACCCCGTCGACGCCATCCACGTTCGTCGCCTTGAGAACACTGTACGGCTGTGCAAAGTTCACGCTCGCGCCGGCGTGGTAGACGGCGTCCACCGTCTCGGCGACGCGATCGAGGTCACTGCTGGTCAGGCCGAGCCGCGGCCGACTCAGATCGGCCGGGACGGCGACGACGCGTTGCGCGAGCTTCTCGCCATCGAGCCCGTACGTCGCGAGCGTGCCGCGGATGCGCGCAAGCGCTTCCTCCACCGAATCCGCACGCAGCAGACAGTGGACCGTGGCCGTAGTCCTCGTCAGCAACTCGCGAAGCAGGTGCGCTCCGAGAAGTCCTGTGACGCCCGTGAGCAGGACGTTGTGGGCGGGCGACTGCCACTGGAATGTATCCGCGCCGCGGACCTCTTGATCCAGGCACAGAGCGGCGATCGAGGCGCTCTCCTCGTCTTCGTGCGCGCGGCGCGCGCGGCGGACGGATTCGGCCAGCGCGTTGACGGTCGGGTGCTCCCAGAGCGCACCTTGCGGTACCAGAATGGCGGCCTCCTCGAGACGCTGACGCACCGACAGGGCAAGGAGCGAGGTTCCGCCGAGGTCAAAGAAATCGGAGTCAGGCTCGGCGTGCTCCACCCCCAGCACTTCTTCGAACGCGCGCGCGATCACCTCTTCGAGACTGTCGCCGGCGGCGTCGCGTTCCGGTGCCGCAATTCTTTGCGGCGCCATGGGACCGATCCAGTGGCGTTTGCGCGCGAACGGATACGTAGGCAGAGGAACACGGCCCACCGGTCCGGCTGTCCGGTGCGCGGCCCAGTCGACGGACTTGCCGGCAATCCACGCGGACGCGAGCCTCCGCAGCTCATCGCCGGGATCACCCTCCGCGTGGTCTCCTCGGGCGAAGAGGACGTCGCGGTGAGGGAGGCCGCGCCGTCCGATCTGCAGCGTGAACGCGATGTCCTCGACACGAAACCGTCCGCGATTGAGCTCCGCCTTGATGCTCCGGCGCAACGTTTCGAGCGCGTCGGCCGACGAGGCGGATACGGGCAGGACCTGCCACGTATCCGTGCTCTCGCGATGCGGGCGCGGAGGCGCCTCTTCGAGCACGACGTGCGCGTTCGTTCCGCCTTGGCCGAACGAGCTCACGCCCGCGCGTCGCGGCGATCCATTCGATTCCCACTGCCGGAGCTCGCGGTTGACGAAGAACGGGCTCCCGGCGGCGCCGAGGAGAGGATGCGGCTCGTTGAAGTGCAGCGTCGGCGGAATCAGGCCGTTCTCGACGGCCAGCACGGCCTTGATGAAACCGCCGATGCCCGCCGCGGCGCCCATATGCCCGGCGTTCGATTTCACAGAGCCGAGTGCACAGCCAGGCGCGCCGCGCGGGCCGAAGACTCGCTGCAACGCGCTAATCTCGATTGCATCCCCGATGTGCGTAGCAGTGCCGTGACCTTCGACATAGCCGATGCTCTCCGGCTCGACCTCCGCCACGGCCAGCGCCTCGGCGATGACGGTGGCCTGTCCTTCGACGCTCGGCGCCGTGAACCCGGCTCGCCGCGCGCCGTCGTTGTTGACCGCCGAGCCGCGGACAATTGCGCGGACCGTATCGCCGTCCGCCCACGCGTCGCCCGCGCGGCGCAGGACCACGATGCCCATCCCGTGGCCGAACACCGTGCCTTCGCCGCCCGCGTCGTACGGCCGGCAGTGACCGTCAGGCGAGAGGATACCGCCGGGGCGGTAGACGTAGCCCGCCTCTCGCGGCACGTCGACGCTCACGCCGCCCGCCAGCGC
>JBAVBF010000336.1:0-4169 GCA_049586115.1 Thermoanaerobaculia bacterium
GCCTTCGTCAGCCAGCATCGCCGCTTGCGCCGCTGCTTCGTCGACTCCGAGGAGCGAGTTCGGTTCGCTGCGGGCGACGAGCGAGCCGTCGGCGTTGTAGCGCCGGTCGGCGAACGCTTCGCGGATCACCGGCGTTCCGGCGGCGCGCGCGGCGGCGGCCATCTGTGAGCGGTCGCTGCAGACGATGGGAAGTGTTTCGTCGATCGCGCGCATCGCATCGATCACGATGCCGGCGAGCGCGCGATCCTTGTGCGCATCGTTGTAGAGCGCGCCGTGCGGTTTGACGTGATGCAGTTTGCCGGCGACGTCGAGCAATGCTGCGATCTGTTCGATGAGCGTCGCGCGCAGTGAATCGGGCGGCATCGGCATCGACTTGCGGCCGAAGTTCGCGCGGTCGGGATACGACGGATGCGCACCGATGCGGACTTGGAGCTCGCGCGCGCGAACGACAGCGTGTGTCATCGAATCCGCGTCGCCGTAGTGACCGCCGCAGGCAACATTCGCAGACGTGATCAGCGGCCAGATCTCCGGTTCGTCCGGAGCGCCTTCGCCTAGGTCGGCGCTGAGATCGATCACAATTCCGTCCCTTTCGTTTCCGGTAGCAGCCACACCAGCACGCCGCCGACGGCGAAGAAAAGGGCGGCGCAGGTGATGACGAGCGCGAAATTGTGGCCTTTCGATGCCGCGCCGATTGCGAACGGCGCCGCCGCCGAGGCCAATCGGCCGCCGTTGTAGCAGAAGCCCTGCGCGCCGGCGCGGATGCGTGTCGGGAAAAGTTCCGCAAGCATCGCGCCGAACAGTGAGAAGTAGCCGTGCGCGAAAAATCCGAGGAGCGGGCCGAGCGTGAGGAGAAGCAACGGCGTCCGCGCGTAGAACGCGAAGAGCGGAACGAGCGCCGTGGCCGCGACCATGAACGCGGTGAACGCGGGACGGCGGCCGATGCGGTCGGCGATCCAACCAAAGCTGATGTAACCGAAGAACGCGCCGGCCTGGAGCGCGACCAGCCACTTCGCCGAGGTCGTTACCGTCAATCCGGCGCCGCCTTTGGCGAGCGTCGTCGCCAGGAACGCCGGCAGCCACGACGTCACGCCCCAGAATGCGATGAGCACGCTGCTCGAAAGCGCCGTGGCGATGACGGTGCGGCGGATGAACGTCGTCGAGAACATCTCCGCCCAACGCGATTTTTCGCGCGACCGTTCGGTCCAGACGACCGGCTCTTCGACGTTGCGCCGAATGAAGTATGCCGCGATCGCCGGCAGCGCGCCGATGAGGAACAGTACCCGCCAGCCGAAGCGTCCGATGATCAACGCCGACGCGCCGGCGGCGATCATCGCGCCGATGGCCCAGCCCGATTGCATCAATCCCATCGCCTTGCCGCGATGTTCGGCCGGCCAGGTCTCCGCGACGAGCACCGATCCGCACGACCACTCGCCCCCCATGCCCAATCCCACTGCCACGCGCCACGCGATGAGCTGCCAGAGCGCGGCGCTCGTGGCCAGCCCCGCCGTCGCCGCGGAGTAGAGCAGGATCGAAAGCGACAACGCGCGCACGCGCCCGAGGCGGTCGGCCAGCCGTCCGAAGACCATTCCGCCGATCGCGCTCGCGATCAACGCCACCGAGGTCAGCGCGCCCATGATTCCGTTCGAAAGTCCGAACTCTTCGCGAATCGGAATCACCGCGAAGCTGAACAGCAGAAAATCCATCGCGTCCAGCATCCAGCCGAGCTGCGCGGCAAACAGCGCCCGCCACGCGCGGCGATCGACGGCAAGGATGGACATGAAGCGCGCAGTTTAACGCGCGACGGAAGTACGATTTCGCAATGCCATCACTGAGCGCGCTTCTTCTGCGGATGACGTTTTTATCCGCAGATGACGCAGATGGGCGCAGATAAAAACTCAATCCCGCGGAACGTGAAACGGCACTTCGTCCCGTTGGGCGGCGCCTTCGTACTCGCGGTCTTCTTCGCGGCGTTCGTCTTTCTCTTCTTCGATGCGGTAGTTGCGGATGTCTTCCATCACGGTCTCCTGCCGAACTGCGCGGCTTCGGTCGAGCCGGCCAGTGCGGTCGTTGATGACTGTCCGTTCGAGATCACTTTCATCACTTCGTCGAAGTAGCCGGTGCCGACTTCGTGCTGGTGTTTCGTCGCCGTGTATCCGTGCTCCTCGGCCGCGAACTCCGACTGCTGCATGCGCGAGTACGCCGTCATTCCTTCGTCACGATACTGGCGCGCCAGCTCGAACATCGAGAAGTTCAGCGCGTGGAAGCCGGCCAGCGTAACGAACTGGAACTTGTAGCCGAGCGCTCCCAGTTCGTTCTGGAAATTCGCAATGGCCTCGGACGAAAGTTTCTGCGCCCAGTTGAACGACGGCGAGCAGTTGTAGGCCAGCATCTTCCCCGGATACTTCGCGTGAATCGCGTCCGCGAACTTTTTCGCTTCGCCGATGTCGGGAGTCGACGTCTCCATCCACAGCAGATCGGCGTACGGCGCGTACGAAATCGCGCGCGCGATCGCTGCATCGACGCCGCTCCTGATCATGAAGAAGCCTTCCGGCGTGCGTTCGCCGGTGAGGAACGGATGATCGCGTTCATCGACGTCGCTGGTCAGCAGCGTCGCGCTGTTGGCGTCCGTGCGCGCGATGACGAGCGTCGGCACGCCCATCACATCCGCGGCGAGTCGCGCTGCGGACAACGTACGTATGAATTGCGACGTCGGCAGCAGAACTTTTCCGCCAAGGTGGCCGCATTTCTTTTCGGACGCGAGCTGGTCTTCGAAGTGGACCGCCGCCGCGCCGCACTCGATCATCTGTTTCATCAGCTCGAACGCGTTCAGGCATCCGCCGAAACCCGCCTCGGCATCCGCCACGATCGGCGCGAACCAGTGCGTGTCGTTCTTTCCCTCGCTGTGATCGATCTGATCGGCGCGCTGCAAGGCCTGATTGATCCGCTTCACGACCTGCGGGACTGAATTCGACGGATACAGACTCTGATCGGGGTACATCTGCCCGGCGAGATTCGCGTCCGCAGCAACCTGCCAGCCGCTGAGGTAGATCGACTTGAGTCCGGCGCGCACCTGCTGGATGGCCTGGTTGCCGGTAAGCGCGCCGAGGGCGGTGACGTACGGCTCGTCGTTGAGTAGATCCCAGAGCCGACCGGCTCCCATCTCGGCGAGCGTGTGCTCGATGTCGATGGAGCCGCGCAGGCGCAGGACGTCGTCGGCCGTGTAGTCGCGCGTGATGCCGTCCCAACGCGGGTTGTTTTCCCAATCGCGCTCGATCTGCTTTGCATCGCGTACCGCTTTCAGCTTGGCCATCGCTACTTCCTTTCGTTGGACAACAGCTCCTCGTAGGCCGGGAGCGTGAGGAAATCAGCCAGTTCCTCGTTGAGGATCAAGTCGTTGAAGATCGCCGCGGCCTTCTCGATGTGCGGACGCGATCCGATCTTCTGCAGCTCTTCGTCGCAGATCTGCCGGTACAACTCCGGCGTGACCGCGCGGCCGTCGTCGAGCTGCGCGTGGTGGTGAATCCATTGCCAGAGTTGCGTGCGTGAGATCTCGGCGGTGGCGGCGTCTTCCATCAGGTCGTAAAGCGGGACGCATCCGAGGCCGCCGAGCCACGCTTCGAGGTAGAGGATTCCGACGTTGACGTTCTGCCTGAATCCCTTCTCCGTGATCGCGCCCTCGGGAACGCGCAGAAGGTCGGAGGCGGTGACGTTCACATCGTCGCGTTTGCGATCGATCTGATTCGGTGCCGGCATGTGCTCGTCGAAAATCTTCTTCGCGATCGGGACGAGGCCGGGATGCGCGACCCACGTTCCGTCGTGGCCGGCGCGCACTTCGCGCAGCTTGTCGGCGACGACTTTCTGCATGGCCGCGTCGTTGGCCGCGTCATCGTTCCTGATCGGAATCTGCGCCGCCATCCCGCCCATCGCGTGAATGCCGCGGCGATGGCAGGTCTTGATCAGCAGCGCGACGTACGAGGCCAGGAAGTGCTTCTCCATCGTGACGCTGCCGCGGTCGGGCAGCACGAAGCCGTGCCGCGCGCGCAGCTTTTTGATGAACGAGAAGATGTAATCCCAGCGCCCGCAATTCAGCCCCGAGGAGTGATCGCGCAGTTCGTAGAGGATCTCGTCCATCTCGAACGCGGCGAGGATCGTCTCGATGAGAACGGTGG
>JBAVBF010000337.1:0-4598 GCA_049586115.1 Thermoanaerobaculia bacterium
ACGCAATGTCGAGCGCCATCTCGATCCCGCGTTCGCGCGCTGCGATGACGAGGTGCTGGAAATCGTCCATCGTCCCGAGCTGCGGATGAATCGCCTTGTGTCCCCCATCCGCGCCGCCGATCGCCCATGGGCTGCCGGCGTCATCCTCGTCGGCCGACACCCTGTTGTTCTTCCCCTTGCGAAACGTCGTTCCGATCGGATGGATCGGCGGCAGGTAGAGAACGTCGAATCCCATTTTCGCGATGCGGGGCAATTGCGCTTCGACGTCGCGAAACGTTCCGACGGAGCGGGGGAACAGCTCGTACCAGGTGCTGAAGGCGGCGCGGCGCGGATCGACTTCGATGGCCAGCTCGCAGCCATAGCGCGTCGCGAATTTGCGTTCCGCGTTTCGCTCCATCAGGCCGAGGAGATCGTCGTTGGCTAGTGCGTGAACTTTGTCGCGGGCTTCGTCATCGCCCTCAATCATTGAGACGTAATGTTGGAGGCGTTTGCGATCGCGATCCTTGGCACGTTCCGCTGCGGCGCGAATCATCTCCAGCCCGATGCGAAGCTGGACGTCGAGATCGGCGCCCGCACGCTTCTTCAGATCGCGATGCCACGTCAGGAAATGATCGACCCACGCCTCGAACGTGAAGTAGTAGAAGCCGAGGCGGTCGACTGGGAGCTCGGCGCGCCAGCGGTCGTTGACCAATGCGGTCATACGCGTTTCCGTGAACGTCTTCTCCGACTCGTGTCGGTGCAGCATCACCGCGGACAGCAGGTCGTGGCCATCGGCGAAGATGTCGGCTTGGACGGACACGACGTCGCCCACCGCGCGCTTGGCAGGGAAGCGGCCTTCATCGACCGAAGGGGTCACGCCTTCGATGACGACACGGCGACGCCCATCGAATTGGGATTCGGGCACGATGCCGAGGTTGCTAGTTACATGCCTTTACAGCAGCTTGCGCAGGAACGGCCGCGCGGCGATGCAGCGTCACCAGCGCCTCGCGCATCAGCAGCGATGACGCCGTATGCCTGCATTCCGTCATTGTGAGTGGCGCGGGAGCGCTTCTTGCTGCCGGAGCAACCGTGAGCGATACGTCATCCCCGACATGCAGCATCCTGATCGTCGAAGACGATGCCTCGATTCGCCGTCTCGTGCGCACGGTGCTGTTGCGGCAGGGATATCAGGTGGAAATCGCCGCCGACGGTCTGGAGGCGATCGGCAAACTAGCCGTCGCCGACTACGACGTGATCGTTCTCGACCTGATGATGCCCAACCTGGACGGCTTTTCGTTCATGACGGCGATGGCGCGCGACACGCCGGAGCGGCTGAAACGGGTGATCATCACCAGCGCCGCATCCCCGGCCATGATCAACCAGCGGCTGAAGGGGATTCCGTTCGATCTGCTGCCCAAGCCGTTCGACATCCACGAGCTGCTTTCGCGCGTGCAGGCGTGCGCGGAACGCAATGGATTCGTCGATTCCACTGCTTCTCGGCAGGACATTCGCAATAACTAACGGCCGGAGGAAACTCATGGCTGAACGAATCGTCGTCTATGGCGCGGACTGGTGCGGCGACACGGTGCGCACGCTGCGGCACCTCGACCGCTCCGGCGTCAAGTACGACTACATCGACATCGACAATGACAGCGACGGCGAGAAAAAAGTCATCGCTCACAGCAACGGCCGGCGACGGATTCCGCTCGTCGAAATCGCGACGGATGGAGGCGAGCCGCAACGGATCGCGGTCCCGCGCGACGCGGAGCTGGATTCGATGCTGGGCAGGAAGAAGTAGCTACTTCACCACCGGAATCACGTCATTCAGGATCCACAACGGCCCGATGAGCAGGTGGACGGCGTTGCGCAAAAACGCCGGCTGCCTGTGCTCGTACACACTGTGGCCGATAAACTGAAAAATCCATCCGAGGATGAAGAGGGCGACGTTGATCGACATCGGCAGCCAGGCGCCGATGAGATAGAACGCGATCGAAACGATCAGCATCGGAACGGCCAGCCGCCACTCGAGGCGAATGTACGTAACCGTGGCCACGAAAATGAGGAGCATCGCGGCATTGGTCGGCATCCCCAGGAATTTGCCTGTGCCGACGCGCGCGAGCATGCCGAGGAGCGTGAGCATGATCAGCGGGATGCCGAGGCGGTGAAACCACTTGTTGCCTTTGGTCTGATGATACGAAGCGTAGTCGGCGAAGGCATCGCGGATGTTCATGGCGGGAAAGTTTACGCGCATCGATGCTAAGGAGACGGTTCACGCGGAGAGGCGGAGAAAGACCTCCGCGTGCTCCGCCTCTCCGCGCTCTCCGCGTGACCGTTCCCCTTTAGAATCACGCGAAGCATGAACGCCCTCCCCCTGATCCTCTTCTTCCTCGCGGTCACGGCCATCGGCTACCGCTACTACTCCGCCTTCCTCGCGGCGAAGGTCATGGCGCTCGATGACATGCGCGTCACTCCCGCGCACCGATTCAATGACGGCCAGAACTACGTGCCGACGAACAAGTGGGTGCTCTTCGGACATCATTTCGCGGCCATCTCCGGCGCGGGCCCGTTGATCGGGCCGGTGCTGGCGGCGCAATTCGGGTATCTGCCGGGATTGTTGTGGCTCGCGTTCGGCGTCGTGCTCGGCGGTGCGGTGCATGACTTCGTCACGCTCGCGGCCTCGGTGCGGAGGAACGGGAAGTCGCTGGCGGAGATCGCGCGGACCGAGATTTCGCCGCTCGCCGGCATCACGGCCATGATCGCCATCCTCTTCATCATCGTCATCGCGCTGGCCGGACTGGGAATCGCCGTCGTCAACGCGCTGGCGGATTCGCCGTGGGGGACGTTCACCATTTTCCTGACCATCCCGATCGCGCTGCTGGTCGGGCAGTACCTGCATCGTTCGAAAGCAGCGTATGCAATTAGAAACGGATCGATCGCCGGCGCGCTGCTGGTGCTGGCCGCGGTGGTGGCGGGACGCTTCGTCCCCGGCACCGCGCTCGGCCTGTTGTTCACGATGTCGAAGCCGCAGATCACCATCGCCATCGCCATCTACGGTTTCGTCGCCTCGGTGCTCCCGGTCTGGATGCTGCTCTGCCCGCGCGATTACCTCTCGTCGTACATGAAGCTCGGCACCATCGCCGCACTGGTGATCGGCACGGTGATCGTTGCGCCGCATATTTATGCGCCAGCCGTTTCGCAGTTCGCGGGCGGCGGCGGTCCGATCATCCCCGGCAAACTCTTTCCATTCGTCTTCATCACCATCGCTTGCGGAGCCATCTCCGGCTTCCACGCGCTGATCGGATCGGGGACGACGCCGAAGATGCTCAACAAGGAATCCGACGCCCGGATGATCGGCTACGGGGCGATGCTTTGCGAAGGCCTTGTCGGCTGCGTCGCACTCATCGCCGTCTGCGCGCTGCATCCCGGCGATTACTACGCCATCAACGTTCCGCCCGCGGTCTTCGCCAAGCTCGGACTTTCGACCGTGAACCTCCAGCACTTTTCGACGCTGGTCGGCGAAACGCTCGTCGGCCGCACCGGCGGCGCGGTGTCGCTGGCGGTCGGCTTCGCGCAGATCTTCTCCGGCATCCCGCTCCTCGGCGGACTGATGTCGTACTGGTATCACTTCGCGATCATGTTCGAGGCGCTCTTCATCCTCACCACCATCGACACCGGCACCCGCGTGGCGCGCTTCATGGTGCAGGAGTTTCTCGGGCGCGCATGGAAGCCGTTCGAGAACACGTCGTGGATTCCCGGCACGATCATCTCGACAGGCCTGGTCGTTTTCGGCTGGACGTGGTTCATTCTCAACGGATCGATCTCGCAGATCTGGCCGATGTTCGGGATCGCCAATCAACTGCTCGCCGCGGTCGCGCTCTGCGTCGGGACGACGGTCATTCTCAACTCCGGAAAAGCGAAGTACGCATGGACGACGATGTTCCCGCTGGCCTTCGTCGCATCGACGACGCTCTACGCCGGCTATCGCTCCATCTTCGACAATTTTCTCGGCCCGAAGATGATGGCCAAGGACCCGTTCACCGGCTACCTCGACGCGACGCTGACGTCGATCCTGATGCTCTGTGTGATCGTGATCCTGGCCGCCTCGGCGCGGGCGTGGCTGCGCGCGATCCGCGGCGAAGGTGTAACGTTCATCCCTGCCACGGCCGGACCGGACCACATGCATATGCCAGGAAGCGGGTGCTGCTAATGCTTAACGATAAGAAGATCATCGCCTTCGTCCCCACGCTCGATTTCGACAAAGCACGCGCGTTCTACGTCGACACGCTCGGCCTCCGCTTCGTCGACAACGACGGCTTCGCCATGGTGCTCGACGCGAACGGCACGATGATCCGCGTCGCGAAGGTGCAGCCCGATTTCAAGCCGGCCATATTCACGATCCTCGGCTGGGAAGTTTCCGACATCGAGAAGGAAGTCGCGGAGCTGACGGCGAAAGGCGTCGTCTTCGAACGCTACGGCTTCTTCGAACAGGACGCCCTCGGCATCTGGGCCGCGCCCGGCGGCGCGAAAGTGGCTTGGTTCAAGGACCCGGACGGCAACACGTTGTCGGTGTCGCAACACGTGTAGCTGTCATCCTGAGCCGCCGGAGCTGCGAAGCAGCG
>JBAVBF010000338.1:0-3777 GCA_049586115.1 Thermoanaerobaculia bacterium
CACGAGTCCCTGCTGACGCGTTTTCACGACGCCCTGAAGTTTGATTTCATCGATGAGGAAACCGGGAGGTCCGGCCGGCCGCTGGCCCGGCTGCAGCGCCGGCGCGGGACCGATCAACGACTGGAACGGATCGCGGCGGCCCTTTGGATCGTAGTGGTACGCGTCGGCGGAGCTCGGCTCTTCGAGAATCTCCTGCAGGCTTTGCTGCATGGTCGGTTCTTCGCTTTGGGTCGAGGTCGTGGCGTTCGTCGATGTCGCCGTGGCCGGTTTCGACGCGGGATTCGACTGCGCGAAGAGCGTGGCCATCGCCGCGACGACGATCAGAAGCGACAGCGCGAATCGGCTCACTCTCATTGCTTGGCACCTTTCACCGGCGCCGGTTCCGGCTCCTTCGGCTCGACGTAGACGAATGTCTTCGCGGTGAAGTCGGCGGCGATGGTGCGCTCCGCTTGTGTCGGCAGCGCGGCGATCGAAATCTGCTCGACGTTGACGATGCGTTTGAACTTGCTCAGGTGATCGAAGAGTGTGGCCAGATTGTGATAGCGGCCGTCGACCGAAATCGAGATCGGCCACTCGGCGTACGGATCGCTCCCCTGCGCGGGCGCCAGCGGCGGGAAGGTGAGCTTGCGCAGCGTGAAGTTTCCGGCGTCGACGAGCGTCTTGATGCGCTTGATGATTTCCTCGGTGTTGCGCGTGGACGGCAGAATGCTGCGCAATTTCGTCAGCTCGGCATTGAGGCGTTTCACTTCCTCGCGGAACTGAGGCAGTTTGCGTTCGGCGGAGCGCCCCTGCTCGATCTTCGTATCGAGATCGCGGAGTTGGCTATCGGCGGAGTCGATCTGCCTGGTGAGATCGGAAATGACGGCGTAGTTCGCCCCCCAGATGATGACGGCAGCCAGGATCAGCCCGATGATCAGGCCGAAGTACCAAGGTTTGCCGTCTAGAGAAAGCCCCGCCATCACCCCTCCTACCGCTTCACCGCGGACGGCGTCGTCGCCGTCCCTGTTCCCGTACCCGAAATTGCAGTGGCCGACGTGCCGGTCGTCGATGTTCCCGTGGCCGCGCCAGCCGCTCCGGCCTCACCTTTGGGCACATAGGTGAAGTGGAACTTCATCGTGTAGCTGTAGACGAGCGGCGTTGACGACACCTGCGTCACATTGCCCAGATCCGGCTCTTCGAACAGCGGATCATTCTTCACGTTCTCGACGAAATTCGCGATCGCATTGGGATTCAAACCGCGGCCGTCGATGGTCACGACGCCGCCTGCGATTGCCATCTTGTCGAGCCAGACCAGGTCCGGCAGATCCTGGCTGACGCGGTCCATCAACTGCACTGGGCCGCGCTGATTCTGCTTGAGTTGGTTGATCAGATCGATTCGCTTCTGCAGGCTGTCCTTCTGCTTCTGGAAGTCGGCGACGTCGTTGATGATTTTTTCCAGGCGCGTGGCTTCAACCTGCTTTTGCGCAACCGCCTCCTGGCGCTGGGCCAGCGTCCGTTTCTGCATGTACCACCAGCCGCCCGCGATCAGGATGCCGAGGACCACACCGCCGATCAGGAGGCCGTTGTTGGCGCTGCTGGGTCCCGCGGCCACGGGTATGCCTGTGACCACTCCGGTTCCCCGGACCGCCCGCCCTTCCCGCACCAGATTGATCTTAATCAAGCATCCCCCAGCTTCCGGATGGCCAGTCCTACGGCGATGGCCATGCTCGGCCCGATGTCGGCGAGCTCCTCGGGGTTGAATTCTTTTTCATCGACGGTGATCTTCTGGAACGGGTCCATGATCGCCACCGGGATTCCGAACTTGTCGCGGAGGATGGCATCGAGGTTCAGGACGCCCGAGCCGCCGCCTGCGAGGACGATTTCGTCCACGCGGTCGGCGCCCGAGGTGGCGGTGAAAAAGTCGAGGGTCTTGCGCAACTCGCCGGCGAAATCTTCGCTGACCGAGTTGAGGATCGGGATCACCTGCTGGATGCTGTAGTCGCCCGCCTGCCGCCCCTTCTTCAACTCCTCGGCCTGCTCGAACGACAAGCTCAACTCGCGCTGGATGGCATCGGTGTACTGGTTGCCGCCGAAGGTGATGTCGCGCCAGAAGAGCGACGTGGCGCCGGAGAGGACGTTGACGTTCGTGACCGAGGCGCCGACGTTGACGAGCGCGAGGACTTTCGAGTCGTCGATCGCGTAGTTCATCTCGTATGCGTTCTGAAGAGCGAAGGCGTCGACGTCGACGAGCACCGGCACCTTGCCGGTCTGGCTGATCACCGAGGTGTAGTCGTTGATCTTTTCCTTCTTCACGGCTACGAGGATGACGTCGATGTTGTCGCCGGAACCGGGCGTATTGAGGGGGACGTAGTCGAGGTTTACGTCGTTGATGTCGAAGGGGATGTACTGCTCGGCCTCCCACTGGATCGACTCGGCAAGCTCCTCCGGCGACATGGCCGGCAGGGTGATCTTTTTGATGATGACGGAGTGGCCGGAAAGGGAGGTTGCGTAATTGGAATTCTTGATGTTTTTGCCGGTGTTGAGCCGCGAGATCGTCTCCACGACCAGCGACGAGTCCATGATCGACCCGTCGACGATTGCTTCCGGAGAAAGGTACTCGATTCCGAGCTTTACCAGCTGGAACGCGCCGCCCTTCTTCTCCTTCAGCTCAACAAGTTTTACGGCTGAGGAGCCGATATCGAGACCAACGACATTTTTGCTCTTTGAGAAGAACACCACTCACCCCGTCCATCTCACCCACTTACTTCTCAGGTTGCGGCTCCAGAATGTGGAAAGTCGAGTGAAATTACAACCTTTAAAGGTGAGTGTCAACTCTACAGCATTTAGATTTATCAGCAGATTAGGCGAACACGAGGCCGTTTCGAGCCTCATGGTTGCGCCGAACCGGCCCCGCCGGTACAATCCCGCCCCCTTGGCGTTATTTGAGGTTTGAGGAGTCTATCGATGGCAAAGATGTGCGAAGTCTGCGGCAAGGCCCCCGTGTTCGGTAACCGGGTCAGCCATGCCCACAACGTTTCCAGCAGGCGCTGGCTGCCGAATCTGCAGCGCGTCCGCGTGATGGTCGGCTCGGCGGTGAAGCGGATGAACGTCTGCACCCGCTGCATCCGTACCGGCAAGATCGCCAAAGCCGCGCGCTAACGGTCGCCGGACGTCCTCCGTCCGGCACTTGCGCTCTTCTCCGCGGAGTGCGTCCCCGTCTACTTCACCGTGAAGGTAGCGCGCGCCAGCAGCGGATCATTCGAGTAGTAGATCTTCAGGTTCTGGCCTTTGTCGTTCACGGTCACCGACTGCACGCGCCACACGCCGCGCGCTGAATTCGCGTGGAGGCGGATCGTGCCGACGTAGGTGTTCCCGTCGCGCTGCTGGAACGAGAAGAACGTGCCGCTGGAACTGCTGCCCGGTCCGACCACCTGACCGCTGACGCCGCCGATGCCGCAGCCGTCGTCGCTGACCTGGGCGATGACTTCGATGACCGGCTCATCGCGGCCCATGAAGATCTCCGCGCGGCTCAGCTGCACGCCCTGCAACACGGGCGGCGTGTTGTCGCAGCTATCTCCGGTGATGTTGAGCCGGATCGCAGCTACGGTCGGATTCTCTGACCGCACCGTGGAGAAATTGTTCGCGTTGTCCTGCATCTGCACCTGCTCGAGCGTCCAGTCGCCGCAGTCGAGACATTGCGGCGGGAAGACGTCGCACTGGTAGACGTCGTTCGCCCCCTTCTGGCAGCCGACGCCGAAGCGGGCCAGTTTCGAGGGGCTGAGGAAGACCGCGGCCACG